>NZ_JAMYJY010000053.1:0-24840 GCF_024136985.1 Haloferax sp. AB510 | reverse complement strand
GTCGCGTCCGCCCGCGGCGAGCGCGTCGGGACGCTCGGCCTCGAAAAACGGGGCCGGGTCGAGCATCCGACACCTGCTCGGCGACCGACTCGCGGCCGAGGAAGTCGTGGAGGGCGCGGCGACGACGAACTTCCTCACGACCGACGACGGGCGAGCGGCGATTCGCGCCGCGGTCGACCGCCTCGTCGACGCCGGCTGTGACGTCGTCGCGCCGAGCTGTACCGGCATCTCCTCGTCGGGCGCGATACCCGACGTGCGGGCCGACGTTCCGATACCCATCGTCGACCCTGTCGTGGCGATGGGCGCGGTGGCGACGACCGCGGTCTCGCCGCCGCGTCCACTACGGCAGTAGGTTGCCGGACCACCCCGATGGCATTCCGCGCCGCTCGCGCCGCGCTCGGGGTCACACGCGCGGGCGACTATTTTCGTGCGCCGGTTGCGCGAGGACCAGCGATCCTCAACCAGTCAGCAGAACAACAATATTCGATAGGTAACTCCACCGACAACCCACAACCGGTCAAAAAGACAATAAGATAGGGGAAACACATACTCGTCAAGAGCCCTCCACTGAGAATTATTCATAAAGTAAAAAGATTGCTTTGGCTATAACCAAGACTTAATTCAAAATCAGTCAATTTTATCACCCAAAAGCGGTAACCGTTGGCGTATGAATGGCTCCGACCATGACTGGTGGCCGAACCAGTTGAAGCTCGAAATCCTCGACCAGAACGCACAACAGACCGACCCGATGGGCGAGGAGTTCGACTACACCGAGGAGTTCCAGAAGCTCGACTACGAGCAGGTAAAAGCCGACCTCGAAGAGCTGATGACCGACTCGCAGGACTGGTGGCCAGCGGACTACGGCCACTACGGTCCCCTCTTCATCCGAATGGCGTGGCACAGCGCCGGGACGTATCGCGCGCACGACGGCCGCGGCGGTGCCTCCGGCGGACACCAGCGTCTCCCTCCGATCAGCAGTTGGCCGGACAACGTGAACCTCGACAAGGCGCGCCGACTCCTCTGGCCCGTCAAAAAGAAGTACGGGAACCAGCTCTCGTGGGGCGACCTCATCGTCCTCGCCGGCAACGTGGCCCTCGAATCGATGGGCTTCGAGACGTTCGGCTTCGCGGGCGGCCGCGCCGACGACTACGTCGGCGACAAGGCCCCCAGTTGGGGTCCCGAAGAGGAGTGGGAGACGACCTCCCCCGACCGCTTCGACGAGGAGGGTAACCTCAAAGAACCGCTCGGCAACACCGTCATGGGCCTCATCTACGTCAACCCCGAGGGGCCCAACGGTGAACCTGACCTCGAAGGCTCCGCGAAGAACATCCGCCAGACGTTCAGCGGCATGGCGATGAACGACAAGGAGACCGTCGCGCTCATCGCCGGCGGCCACACCTTCGGGAAGGTCCACGGCGCGGACTCCGGCGACAACCTCGAAGCCGAGCCCGAAGCGGCTCCGGTCGAGGAACAGGGCCTCGGCTGGAAGAACAACCACGGCTCCGGAAAGGGCCCCGACACCATCACCAGCGGTATCGAGGGTCCGTGGACCAGCGCGCCGACCCAGTGGGACATGGGCTACGTCGCTAACCTGCTCGACTACGAGTGGGAGGCCCACAAGGGCCCCGGCGGCGCGTGGCAGTGGCGGCCGGCCGACGAGTCGCCCGCGGACAAGATTCCGGACGCGGCTCCGGACGCGCACCTCCCCGACCAGTTCGTCGACCCGATGATGCTCACCACCGACATCGCGCTGAAGAAGGACCCCGACTTCCGCGCGGTGCTCGAGGAGTTCCGCGAGGACCCCGCGGAGTTCCAGGAGTCGTTCGCCAAGGCGTGGTACAAACTCCTGCACCGCGACATGGGCCCGCCGTCCCGGCTCCACGGTCCCGAGGTCCCGGACGAAGCGATGCTGTGGCAGGACCCCATCCCGGACGCCGACTACGACCTCATCGACGACGAGGACGTCGAGGAACTCAAAACCGAGCTTCTCGACTCGAACCTCTCTGTCTCCCAGCTCGTCAAGACTGCGTGGGCCTCTGCGTCCACGTACCGCGACAGCGACAAGCGCGGCGGTGCGAACGGCGCGCGCATCCGTCTCGAACCCCAGCGTAGCTGGGAAGTCAACGAGCCCGACCAGCTCGCTGACGTGCTCGGCACCCTCGAAGAGATTCAGGAGACGTTCAACGGCGCGCAGTCCGACGACACCCGCGTCTCGCTCGCGGACCTCATCGTGCTGGGCGGCGCTGCAGCCATCGAACAGGCGGCGGCCGACGCCGGCTACGACGTCGAGGTTCCGTTCGAGCCCGGCCGGACCGACGCGTCGCAGGAACAGACCGACGTCGAGTCGTTCGAGATGCTCAAGCCGGACGCCGACGGCTTCCGGAACTACGTCGCGGACGGCGTCGACGAGCGCCCCGAAGACCTGCTCGTCGACAAGGCGGACCTGCTCGACCTCTCCGCGCACGAGATGACCGTCCTCGTCGGCGGCATGCGCGCGCTGGGCGCGAACTACCAGGACTCCGACCTCGGCGTCCTCACCGACGAGCCCGAGACGCTCACGAACGACTTCTTCGTGAACCTGCTCGACATGGACTACGAGTGGGAGCCGGTCTCGGACGATCAGTACCTGTACGAAGTGCGCGACCGCGAGACGGGAGACGTCGAGTGGGAGGCCACTCGCTTCGACCTCATCTTCGGCTCGAACTCCCGCCTGCGCGCCATCGCGGAAGTGTACGGCGGCGACGACGGCGAAGAGGAGTTCGTCGAGGACTTCATCGAGACGTGGCACAAGATCATGAGCCACGACCGCTTCGACCTCGAATAACCGCGCAGCCCGCCGCGTTCGGTCGCGGTTGAGGCGCGCGAAGTCGGTTCCCGCCGCGGCGTCTGCGGTCGCGGTCACCGCCCGCGGGCTGACTTTTTCGCTCGCGGTCTCTTATTCGCTCCCCGAGTGACCACAAAATCGAGTTTTCGGGCGGCTTCGACTCGACTCGACCGGACGCCACCCGGCGCGACCCGCCTCAGCCGCCGGACGGAACCTCGCAGTCGAACGTTTCGAGCTGTTCTTGCAGGCCGCCGGTCTGTCCCCTGAGTTCGTCGAGTTACTCTCGAATCTCCGAAATCGTCGCCACTCTGGACTCGGCTTGGCTCGCCAGCGCATCGCTCTAAAGCGTTCCAAAACTGTACGGCCCTGACGGGAGTCACGTAAGCGTCAGCGAACGTGACTCCGTCGGGGGAATAAGCGAAGCGAACGGACCCGGCGGGCTTTCGTGCAGTGGACGGACGGGGCCTACATTTCAGGGGTTTGAGGGGATGTACCGTTCATTTTCAACGTGGTCAGTAGATCGCATTTTGGATTCGGTTCGTTCGAAATCCGAACGTCGGTATTTGACCTCTCGGCTAGAATGACTCGTTGTCAAATCTCATCACTAGTAGTAGACAATGGAGACTCGCACAGCAACACTTGTTCAGCTGCTTAAATAGACGGTTTACAAACGCCGGTCTTGACGACCGCCATTCGTTGAAGTCTGCTGGCCCGATAGTGGATAGTATCGACTCGACGAGCGCCGTATGGGTTTGGGGCTGTGTTTCGGTCATTCTTCTATCTACTTCCTCGCAGAAACCGAGGAACGGGTTCAGCCGGTAGCCGTGGTTCATGAGCGTCGTTTCGGACACGTCGCCCTCGCGGAGATCGAGGTACATCTCCACGCCCTCCTCGGGGGAGAGTGGTTGCAGATTGTCGCTCATGCGTCGGCCTCCAGCTCGAGGTCGTCGTCGCAGTTACTCTGGAGTACGACTTCCTCGCGAGAAAGTCGCTCGCCGCTCACCTTATCCCGGAGTTGATGGAACCGGCCGTCAACGTCCTTGGTGGACGCGCACCGCTGGCACCAGAAGTGGTTCTGCGCCGCTTCCCACGTACGGTGTCCTCGAGGACACGTGAACTGCCAGCGGTCCGTCCGGTTCTCATCGCAAATGACCTGCGTAGTCGTCATCACAATTGGGCGGCCACCCGCTTTGTAATAATACGCTTGCTCGTACGCAGGCTGAAAGTGAAAGTGAACGAATTGGCCGGACGTACCCCCGAAATCGGTCGTTTCTGCGAGTGAAACTAAACGGTTCTTCGGCGACTGTGCGTGCGCTCGTGCGCGGGGTTCAATACCCCGCGGAAGTGAGTCCAACATGGCTTTCGTGGTATGTGCACGGAAGCCCGCGCGGACCTGCTGTTCCAGCAGCGAGGTCCGCTTCTGCGGAACCTATCGGAGAACGATAGGTTCGCGAAGGTGCTTCCGTTATATTGGCTCACGAAGCAGTGTGTGATAAACCCACCTCACGAAGTAGTGTGGTTAGTACCATAACTTCGTGAGTGGAATATCATAAGTGGATTGGTTGGTTAAGCAAAATAAAGTGGTTAGTGAGAGGAGAAAACCGGGAGACTGGATGCAGTTGCCTATCGATGAACGAATATTGGAAATCCTGAGTTCATCTGAGCTGATTCTATCACCAACCATCATCGCGGAGAATATTGAGAAGAGTAGGGCAGAAGTCAGTAGGAGGTTAGGTGACCTTTCTGAACACGGCTTGGTAATTAAGGTTCGCCGGGGTAGATACGAGATCTCTGAACTCGGTGAGGAGTATTTATCGGGAGAGTTTGACGCAACTAAAGCCGAGTGAGTTGAATTATGGGTCCAGACAACAGAACAAAGATCTTCTACGAGGATAATAAGAGCGAGATTCTGAACAGACAGCTCGAGCAATACCATCACAATGAGAAGATTGCTCTCCGATTTATCGTTGGTCTCGGTGTGACTACCGGTTTGAGTGCACTCTCTTCTTTCGTTTCTCTACTAATAGGTAATCAGCAAATCGTCGACCTGATAGACTCATTCTGGAATTCAGGACTCGGATTTAGTGGTCAATCAAACGTCCTCATTGGAACGATGTTTTTGATAGTCTCAGCATTCCTTTTCGCCTTTGCCCTCGGGAAATTTTGGAAAGTACTCAACACACCTAATCCAGTTCCCTTACTGGGAAACCAATCATTCGGCACTGAGGATATCGACTTACAAGTTGACGAATACAATACAGAATATCGTCTATATCTTTCCAAGAATTCTCAGTTGCTCTTTCGGCAATCTCAGATGATCGATGCTGGCCACTTTCTGTCTACGGCCGGAGTGTTCTCACTGATTTTAGCGTGTTGTATATTTTGATGTGGAAAAACCCTCTCCGCTATGGATCTTGGGAGACTGAATTTCCAACTCACCTATCTGGCGATTTTTGGAATATCATTTGTAGCCACGCTATATGTCGAAAAGTTCCTTTTTGAACAGCCTACTGACGGGCCGAAGTATGATTTTTCCCAGCCAGATAGAACAAATTCCGAATTAGTCAGAGTACTCCCGTTCGGTTTCATTCTCTTGGCCGTTGTCATACCGTCGATCTTGCTGATTGCGGTCAATGCCATCCGTTGGTGGGTGACTTTCGGGCCTCTTATCGACAATCCAATTTATATTGCTTTCCGGAACTTCGGAGTAGTTCAGGTTTCTATTGTGGGTGGAATCATCTTTGGAGCAATCTATGTCCTATTGGTCAGGTTACTAACTAACGTTTCAAGTGTAAGTGAATGGGTTCCTCGACTGAAGTAGGCCCTATTTATTAGAAAAGTATGCACGGGGGGGGGTTGTTTTGCGTGCTTTTTGAGTGAGTGACCGGTGCCTCTTCTTAAACGCAGGGTGATTACGACTATGACCACTCCGATTGCTTGGCTGAACCGCTCCGAATCTATGCACCGTTGCCCGTCTGGATGCTTGTGGTGGTGCATACATCGAGGCTACTGAATACATTCACGTCTGACCCCGGGGTATGAACTGACAAGACGCTCTATCTATGGCCTCAATATTTTCAATTACCAACTGACACTCTGATTATAAGACATTGCAGCAACTAGCCACTAATAGTGTATGTTGTATGATGACCACAGCCGATTCATCGACCAGGCAATGCCAGTCGGCGATATCATGCGTTCCATCAATAGCGGTTACCGTGTGGCGTACGAGTTTGATCGGGATGATTGGGCAGAGGGCAATAAGTTTCTAGATGGTTTGAAGGGAGGACATAGGAGTGAGTGGGGGATTGACCTTACTAGGGTTGACAGTGGAGGTAGCGTTTGGGGTGATAAAATATCAACCCTGCAAGAGCATATCCTTCATCACATAATTTCTCAATCGAAAAAACACGGCGGTGAGATATCTCGCTTTTTGAACGAACGAGAAGGGGATAATATAGACACTCACAAGATGGAAGTGTATAGAAATATCTCAAATGCATGGCGGGACGAGTTTGCATTGAACGACCCTGTAGATGGTAGTGAAGACGACCGAATGAGAACTACTGAGTGGAGAATAGCTATCTGCTACTACGCCATCTACAAATCTATTAGTGCAATTTTAAGAATAAAATTCAACAAATTACCAAAAAACCACACCGAACTATGGACATTAAACCAGAAGCAACTTCTTGATAGATTTGGAACTAAACTGTATCCGTTCCCGTTTCTCAATTTTCCCCACCAGACTGACTGGAGTGAAAACAAAATCTACCAGTGGACAGTCCCGTATCCAATGCCTGAAGAAAAATTTGAACAGCAACAGCAAACCCAGTCCGGGTATGCAGAACACAATTTAGAATATATACTCGATACTGCTGACAGTATCCCCGATTTCAATAGAAATCATGTCTATTCGTTATTTGATCTGTTGAAGGAACTGAGGCATTGGGCAAATTACTGGCATGGTGGCATATTCAGTCGTCTCTATGGTCAAGGCTATAAGCAAGCAATAGACGATGCGCTGCGCCTGTTAACATACACGGGGCTCGCTACAGCTGAGGTAGCAGTAATCACTGCATTTGGTTTGGATGAACTGAAAAAAATGCACGAAGAATACAGCCATAGCTGTGAACTTGGCATGATGCCCGAATCATACAATCTTTCAGATCATCGGGTTGGTATCTACGAAAGGGCGTACAACTGAAATATTGCTTAGTTAGTGCTGTGAGTTCTAGCTCGTTGTATCTCTTGTCCAACGAGCCCTTGCACCAGCTCAGTCTCCACCAGCGGTGTGATTGGTCCCTCTTCGGGCACCGGCCGAACGACGTACACCTCTTCCCCGAGTCGCTGGACGTGCATGGTTTTCTCTTCGCGGTCGTCCTCGTCTGCAGCGATGACGCCGTCGAGGACGAGATCGTCACGGTCGAGTGCAACAAGCGGGGTGCCGTCGTGGTTTCGGAGCTTTCGGAATACCATTGCTGACACCTCACCGGCCACCCAACCCTACTTAGTTCTATCTCCTAAGTCACCAATCGCGAATACAGGCCGTGGTTGGTGTAGACCGTAAAATTACTAGCCCACGTACACTTCGAGCAACGGCCACCACCACACACCCCCGTGGCGGCGTATAATTACTTACAGTATGGTTCGATTTGGCGGGGTTCCGGTGGTGGTCGGTCCCCGGTGAGGACTCGATTTCGGGTGTCTGGTTGCTCGAGGTGTTGCGAGATCGACGTGGGTCAAAGGTCACTCTGAAAGACGCGACTGGTTCTGGAAACAGATGTCGCTCAGTCTTCTACTGCCGTCAAAACAGGTGAGGAAATTCGTTCGGGAGTTACTCGTGAAGCGCGTCGAGCAGCTCGAAGTCCTCTTCGATGAACCGAGCAATCCGCTCTTCGTGGTCGTCGGATTCCTCGTCGGGGTGAGAGAGACTCATTGATTGAATAAATCAATGAAGTAGATCGGCTTGAGTCTTTCCGTGGTTCACGGCTCGAGTTTATCGTGATCGAGATTTCCTGATTCCAGCCAGATAGCGAGTTCTTCGGTGTCGAAACGGCGAATTCGCTTCATCACCTGTACCGCAGTCTCTCCTGTGTCTGCTGGCTTCTCCCCGTGGCGGTCCAAGTAGTCGCGTATCGTCAGCCATGCAGTCCGCTTGTTTCCGTCTTCGAAGTAGTGCTCCGTTGCGATTTCGCGCAGAAGTGCAGCGGCGCGGGGGTATACCGGCTCAGACTCCGAGACCCTTCTGAGTAGTCGTTTGAATTTCAACCTCGGGGCAGCGACGCGCGTCCCACGATACTTGAGATCCCAATGCTCTTCCACAAGCTCGTGAGTCGCTAAGATCTCTTTGGCGGTGGGGAGTTCGTCGCTCACTACTCCGAGTCTACAGCAATTGAACATAAATGGGGCGCTACGCGTCGCCCGAATAGGCACGACATTTCGAGACCCCTTTCGCGTGCATCAGGTGGAACTGCGGAGGCGGAGGGTTATTTTTTCTAAGTTGTGACGTTAGTCACACTCCCTAAGGGGGCTTTCCCATCCAGCGGGAGAGCACCCGCTCGATCTCCTCGAGCACGGCCGCTCACGGGGAATCGAGACTCCACCCGAAAACAGGGTTCAGCCCAAAATCAGAGAGTAGTATATAAAAGAAGGAACCGACCGAGAGTGTTGCCACTCAGACGGCCACCGGCTACAGGTGCTTCCGAGCGACCGTGTTCTGCACCGGACCGTACGCCCGGTCATAGGTCACAATCGCGTTGAGGAACCGCCGCGAGTCGAGCCCAGCGTCACACCACGCGCTGTATCCCTCCTCGAGCACGTCGGGAAGGTACTCGCCGGTCGCCGTGGAATTCTTCGACTGAGTGAGCACCGTCCGGATACGAATCCGCACGCGGTCGTCACGGTCGTCCATTCCGGCGACAACCTCCGCGCCGTAGCGGTTCAGCCAGTTCTGCAGCGCCCGGCCGGACCGCTCGAGGTCGCGTGGATCGACGTTCAGCACGTTCTCGATTCGACCAGCGATTGAGTCTACCACGTCGTCAGCGATGCTCACCAGCTCGCGCACTTCCTGCGCAATCTTCGAGGAGACCCATTTCACGACACCGCCGTCGTTCTCGAGGAGTCCCGAGAGCCGCTGGAGAACGCGGTAAATCGTCGTGGAAGACCAGCCGGTTCCGTCCTCGAGTTCACCGACTCTCGTTCCGCCGTCGGTGAGCGCCAAGTGCTTGAGCACGTCCCGATCCGTGTCTGAGAGACGCGAGAGCGTGCGCATGATGACCGACTCTTGGGACGCTTCGATCTGCGGCGTCGGGTCGTCCCACAGCGCAACCGTCCGGTTGGACGCGACCGCTTCGAAATGGTCGTCAGCGATGAACCACATGCCGGGTCGAGTCGGGATGTCCGCCCACGACAGAACGTTCAGTAATTTCTCTTCTAGATCGCCAACCAGATCGTGCCGTTCGTCCCACGCGACCGCCTGGTCGCGGTTCAGATTCTTCTTGTACAGCGCCCCGAGCTTCGGGTGGTACAGCGGGTCATCATCCGAACTCTCTCGGACGTACTGCGGGTGGTAGTGCTTCAGTTGAAGCCCTCGAGGACGGTGCTGGCTGTTCGGGAAGAGATCAGTAATCGCCGACCGATCGAGCCGGAGCTGGTGGTTGTAGCCGACCACGTCCTCGTTGTTCGAATCGTAGACGACGTGCGAACCCTCGATATCGGCCGAGAGCATGAACAACCGCATGAAGACGCCGTCGCGCCTGACCAGCTTCTTCGCCTGATCACGGTCGATTCTCAGATACCGCTCGTGCTGAGTTATCGTCGAGAACTTGTGCGGCTCTTCGGCGAAGTACTTGCGCGACCAGTCGAAGCCGACTTTCTCGCACACGCGGCGCATCACCCATTTGAAGACGTGCGGAATCTCGTCTAACTCGAGATTGACCACGTTCTGCAGTTTTACGTTCGTGGCAGGCCCGAGCGCCGCAGGGACGCTGTCAGGACGGTTCTCGTCGGACCACGCGAGTCGCGGCTGCACACAGACGGGGAGCTTCCGCTCACCCTCGCCGTAGGCGTTGATGTCGTATTCGAGAAGCGAGTTTACCGTGTCTGCCTCGCGCGGAGACAGACCTGACTGGTGGAACCCCATCGAGACTTCCCACGTCTCGGTTCCGTCCCCCTCGAGGCGTGGAACCTCCACTTCGACTTTCGAGACACCGCCGTCGATGTGGTTGTACAGCTGGCGAACCGCCCAGTACGGCGATGATCCGTACTCGCCGTAGAGGAGGTCACCGCGCGTCTCGTGAGGCGCGCTTGCGACGGAACTCACCGCCGGTCCTCCTCCGCGAGATCGCGGCCGCAGTACTCACAGCGGAAGATGCAGTCGCTGTCGCGGCTGCAGGACGGACAGCGGACCGTCATTGCCACCGCTCCGGGTTACCGCCGTGCCGACCGGGGGCACCGTCCCACGGGTCCGGAATCGGAACGTCGAGACCGCCCGCGGAACCGCGCTGTAGACGAACCAGCGTATCGCACTCGTGACAGCGGTGCGCGCGGTCCTCGCGATCACCGTAGACGCGGCGGAAGTCGCGGGTGACGTGTGACCCGCAGTTGAGACAGCTGCTCTTTCGGCTTTCCGAGTTGAGCAGCATCATGCCGACCACCCCGTTGGCCCGACCCGACCGCAAGACAGCGGCGACCCGCGTTCCGTTTCGTGGTGGACTCTTTTTCGGCCCCTGCTCGCGAGTATATATACTCGCGATGAGACCGGCCGGTAGAAGTCGTAAGACAGACGTTTTCTACATATAGAAAACGCCAAAAATTTGGACGGACCCGACGGGATTTGAACCCGCGACATCTTGGTCCGGAACCAAGCACTCTGTCCACTGAGCTACGGGCCCTCAGCGGGCAGAGCTACACGGCACCGACGTAAAACCGTTGTGGAACCCGCGCCGGCGGCCGATTACGTTCCGGTCGCGTCGGCGTCGACGACGCTGTGTTTCCACGTCCCGCGGGTGAACCACGCCGTGGCCGCAATCGCGCCGAGAATCTGCCCGACGGCCATTCCGAGCCAGATGCCCGTCTCGGCGAACCCGAACTGGAACGAAAGCAGGTAGACGATGGGCACGCGGCCCAGCCAGAGCGCGAACAGCGAGAACCCGAGGGCAGTCTTCGTGTTCCCTGCGCCGCGGTACGCGCCGAGGACGACCTGCAGGACGCCGATGAAGCCGAACTCGAACGCTCGGATGCGGATGTACTCGACGCCGAGGTCGATGGTCTGTGCGGCCGAGGCTGTCCCGGTCTGGAGGAAGAACGCGACGATGGGTTCGGCGAAGACGTAGGCGAGGACGCCGGTGACGAGCATGACGCTCGCGCCGACCTTGGCGGCGAGCCAGACGGCGCTCTCGGCGCGGTCGGGTTTCTGCGCACCGAGGTTCTGGCCGACGATAGTGTTCGTCGCCCGTCCGAGACCGAGCGCCGGGAGGAACACCAGCGACGTGAGGCGGTTACCGAGACCGAACGCGGCGACGACTTCGGGCTTGAACGTGACGACCATCGCGGTGAGGGTGATGAAGCCGAGGGCGGTGGCGGACTGCTCGATGGCGCTCGGGACGCCGATATCGACGATTTTCTTGATGTACTCGAACTGCGGGCGGAAGTCGCCGAGCTGTACGTCGGGGCCGGCGCTCGTCCCGAAGATGACGTAGATGCCGATGATGGTGGCGACGGCGCGCGAGAGGACCGTCGCGTACGCCGCGCCGGCGACTTTGAAGCCATCGAAGCCCGTGGCGGTGAAGAGGCTCGCCTGAAGGCCCTCTAATCCGAGCATCGAAAACAGCGGGTTGGCGTCGAAGCCGAAGATGAACACGGGGTCGATGACGATGTTGATGACGACGCTGATGAACATCACGACCATCGGGGCGCGGGTGTTGCCGTAGCCGCGCATGAGCGCGGAGAAGACGAAAAAACCGAACAGGAACGGCAGGCCGAGGAAGAACACGCGCATGTAGTCGCCGGCGAGGGGGATGACCTGCCCGGCGGTCGCCTCCGAACTCGGGAGGACGCCGAGCATCGCGTCGGTGGCGAAAAAGCCGATGACACCGACGACGACGGCGATGACGGTGATGAACGTGAGCGTCTGTCCGGCGACGGTCCCGGCCGAGCCCTCGCTTTTCGCGCCGGTGTACTGGGCGACGAGCGTGCTCCCGGCGACGGTGAAGCCGCCGCCGACAGAGATGAGCAGGAAGATGAGGGGAAACGCGAGGCTGATGGCGGCGACGGCGTCGGTCGAGAGCCGACCGAGCCAGACGGTGTCGGCGAGGTTGTACGCCACTTGAAGGAGTTCGGTGACGATAATGGGCCACGCCAGTTCGAACATCGGCCGTTTGAGGTCGCCTTCGGTGAGGGAACCTCCTTCGGGGAGGGACACTGAACAGGTGAGACACGCGGAGAGCGTTTGAAAGCGTCGATAGGCGTCGTCGCCCGGGGAGACCGTCGGCGGCGGGCGGGAGCGATTCCCGCGTAAGCGACCGCGCCCGACGACGCGGAAGCTATTCGCAGAAGCGGCGACGACGGCTCACGAACGAATGGCGTCGAGAGAAACGGTGGGTGGTTGCGGTCGTCGCGTTACGGCGCTTCGCCGGTCTCGATGGCGAAGTCGGCCTTCGGGTAGGCGACGCAGGTCAGCGTGTAGCCGTTGTCCATCTCCTCGTCGGAGAGGGTCTCCTGCGTGTGGTGCGTGATGTACTCCTCGGCCGGGCCGTTGGTAATCTTCGCAGCACAGGAGACACAGGAACCCTGTCGGCACGCGTACGGGAGGTCCATCCCGGCGTCTTCACCCTGGTCGAGCACGGTCTCGTTGCTCGCCAGTTCGATGGTCTCGCCCTGCTTGACGAACTCGACTTCGAAGTATTCGACTTCGTCTTCGGGCATGTCGGCGGGGCTCGGCTCTTCTTCGGCCTCCTCGCCTTCGAGCTCGGCGCCCTCTTCGCCGCCCGCGACCGCGGCGACGCCGCCGCCCCCGCCGATGGAACGGTTCATCGGCTCGGGGAAGTCGGTCTCTGCGACGGTCGCCGCGCGGCGTTCGAGGACTTCCTGTGTGATGTCGGCGGTCGGCTCCCAGCCGGTGCCCTTCGAATAGTGCAGGGCGACGGCGAGGAGTACCAGGACCAATCCGGCCCCGACACCCACCAGACTGATGACTGCCATACCGGCGGATATGGAGGGAGGGGTTAAGGAAATTGTGATTGTGGCGGCACCCGCGGGCGGTCGATTTCACCGCCGAGATGAGGGTCTCACGCGGGTTCCCACAATATCGTGGGCGCGAGGCGCCTGTCGCGGTCGCGCCGGGGCAGTTCGCCGGGGACGACCGTCTCAGTCGTCCTTCCGCGCGACCTCGTGACGGCCGAAGCCGTACCGGAGCCGGTTGGCGAGGCGGCGGGAGAAGCGGTCGTCGGCGCGGGAGCCGAACCGCTCGGCGAGCGACTGGTAGATGAGCGGGACCGGGACTTCCTGTTCGAGCGCCTCCTGGACCGTCCACGTGCCCGTCGAGCCGCCCGCAACGTAGTCGTCCACGTCGCCGAGGTCGCTTCCCTCCTCGCGGAACGCCTCCTCGCAGAGTTCGAGGAGCCACGAGCGGATGACCGCGCCGTTGTTCCACGTCTGAGCCACCGATTCGAGGTCGAGGTCGTAGCGGCCCTCGGCGAGCAGTTCGAAGCCCTCGCCGTACGCCTGCATCAGCGCGTACTCGACGCCGTTGTGGACCATCTTCACGTAGTGGCCGGAGCCGGACTCGCCCATGTGGCCGTGGCCGGCGGGGCCGGTCGCCACGGCGTCGAAGACGGGGGACAGCTCGTCGTAGGCCCACTGCGGGCCGCCGACCATGAGCGAGAAGCCGAGTTCGGCACCAGCGGGGCGCCGGAGGTGCCGCAGTCGAGGTAGGCCGCCGAGCACGCCTCGGCGCGCCGCACGGACTCCTCGAAGTGGGAGTTGCCGCCGTCGACGACCACGTCGTCCCCGTCAAGGTGCGGGTCGAGGTCGTCGAGGGTCGCGTCCACCGCGTCGCCCGCGGGGACCATGAGCCATATTCGCTTGTCGTCGCCGAGTCGGTCGACGAGGTCGGCGACGCTGTCCGCGGGTTCGGCACCCGCGTCGGCGGCCGCCGCGACGGCTTCCGCCGAGAGGTCGAAGGCCACGACCTCGTGCCCGGCATCGAGCACTCGGTCGACTACGATGCGTCCCATCCGGCCGAGGCCGATGACGCCTAATTGCATGCGTCGGCATCGTCCGCGGGGGGTGGTAGTGGTTGTGGTTTGGCGCGTGCGCGGTCGCCGTCGAGACTGACCGTTCCGCCGTCGGTACCGACCGCTCAGAGCCGCGCCAACAGCGCCTCGGCCAATCGGTCGCCGGCGGCGGCGTCGGTCCGGAAGAACAGTTCGGGCTCGATAAGCTCGACTTCGAGGAGGAGGAAGTCGTCGCCGCGCTCCACACCGTCGACGCGGGCGTACAGCGGCGGGTCGCCGCTGAGGTGGGCCGAGACGGCGTCGACGACGCGCCGGGCGTTGTCGAGCAGCGTCTCGCTCGGCTCCTCGACGTGGACGCTCCCGCCGTGTTTCTCTTGGACGCGGTAGTCGCCGGGTTCGGGGAGCTTGACCACCGCGTGGCTGAACTCGTCGCCGAAGAAGACGAGCGACCACTCGCCGTCTTCGATGTCCGGCGCGAACTCCTGAACCAGCACGTCTTTCTCCGCCACGAGGTCGTCCACCCACGACTGGGCGTCGACGGCCTCCGCGCGACTCAGCTGTCTCGTCTCGAACGCGCCCGCGCTCACGGCGGGTTTGACGACGAGCTCGTCCCAGCCCCGCGTCTCAAAGACGGCTTCGAGGGACACGTCGCCGCCGCGTTCGACGTACTCGGTCGGCAGCGTCGAGACGCCGGCGTCGGCGAGGTCCCGCAGGTAGAACTTGTGGCTGTTCCAGTCGAGCGTCGCCGGCGGGTTCCACACCGCGCAGTCGGCGTCGGAGAGGCGGTTGACCCACGCGGCGTAGGCCTTCGGATGCCGGTAGTAGTCCCAAATCGACCGGACGACCACGGCGTCGAACTCGCCCCAGTCGACCGACTCGTCGGACCAGACGACCGGCTCCGCCGCCACGTCACGCTCCCGGAGCGCAGCGAGAAACGAGGCGTCGTCGTCGACGAGCCCCGGGAGGTCCTCGGAGGTGGCGAGTGCGATGGAAGTCACGGCGGTGGATGGTAGATATCGGGCGATAAGCGTTCTGTAACGCTCGGCCCGTCCGCCGAAAATCGCTTGCGTCGGGGTCGCGGTGGATGGCCTCACGCCCGCAGACGCCGACGTTTTTACCGCCCCGCGCGAGGGTCGCGTATGGACGAACGCATCCACGAGCACGCCGCGGTGCTCGTCGACTGGAGCGCGCGAATCGAGGCCGGCGACGACGTGGTTGTCTCCGTCGGCGAGGGGGCTCACGACCTCGCGGTCGCCGTCGCCGACGCCCTCGGCGAGCGCGGCGCGAACGTCGTCACGACGTACGCCTCCGAGGAGGTCCAGCGGGCGTACCTCCGCGCGCACGACGGCGACTTCGAGCTTCCCGAACACGAACTCGCCCTCTACGAGGCCGCCGACTCGGTGCTCTTCCTCGGCGGCACCCGCAACACGGCGGCGACCGCCGACGTGCCGACCGAGACGCGACAGGCCTACGGCCGCGCCACGAGCGAGGTCAAAGAGGCGCGCATGGACACCGACTGGGTCTCGACGGTCCACCCCACCCGCGCGTCGGCCCAACAGGCGGGCATGTCCTTCGAGGAGTACGCGGACTTCGTCTACGACGCGATTCTCCGCGACTGGTCGGAACTCGCCGAGGAGATGGCGAACATGAAAGACGTGCTCGACGCGGGGTCGGAGGTCCGCATCGTCAAGGCGGACACCGACCTCACGATGTCCATCGAGGGCCGAACCGCGGTCAACTCCGCGGCCTCCGTCGCCTACGACTCCCACAACCTCCCGTCGGGCGAGGTGTTCACCGCGCCCGTCGAGGACGCCGTCGAGGGCGAGGTGTTCTTCGACGTGCCGATGACGCTGGAGGGCCAACGCGTCGAGAACGTCCACTTGACGTTCGAGGACGGCGAAGTGGTCGACTTCTCCGCGGGCACGGGCGAGGACGCGCTCGCCGGCATCCTCGACACCGACGAGGGCGCGCGCCGCCTCGGCGAACTCGGCATCGGCATGAACCGCGGCATCGACCGCTTTACCGACAGCATCCTCTTCGACGAGAAGATGGGCGACACCATCCACCTCGCGGTCGGGCGGGCGTACGGCGCGTGCCTCCCCGAGGGCGAAGACGGCAACCAGTCCGCGGTCCACGTAGACATGATAACCGACATGAGCGAGGATTCGCGCATCGAAGTCGACGGGGAAGTCGTCCAGCGGAACGGAACGTTCCGGTGGGAAGACGGGTTCTAAGCCGTCTCAGGGCCGTTTTCTGAACTCACCGTCTGCTGGGTTGTGACGGTTAAGATACCATGGCTCGTGATAACGCTGCGCCTACTGAAACCGCCTGAGGACGTAGTCTTCGGCTATGGCACGATTCGTCCGAACGAGGCGGCGGTTCCTCGAACTGGCGGGGAGTGGTGCAGTTGTGGGAATCGCTGGCTGTCTCGGCGGCGGTGGCGGCCAACAGGAGACCGAGACGGAGCCGACAACGACGACCGAAGCGATAGACGACGACCACGGCGAGGAGCGTCCTGAAGGCGTCTCCGAGGAGGAGTTCGAACACGGCCCGGTTCCGGAGGCGTACCGGACCGCCCTCTCGCAGGCGAACGAGCGGCGGGACCCCGACGACCTGTTCACGAAGGAGGCGGTCAAGTTCCAGGAGGCGGACGACGCCGTCGAGGCGGGCCTCACCGAGGCCGGACGAGACTGCGGCAACTGCGCCGAGTACATCCCCGACAAGAACGGCGACGGCTTCGGTGCCTGTGCAAAGGTCGAGGGTTACGTCGACCCCGAAGACTGGTGTTCGCTCTGGGAGTCTATCGAGGAAGCAGAAGCAGAAGAAGGGGGCGGAGACGGAGATGAGACTGCGTACGCCGTCTGAGGCTCACTCTTGGGCCACGCCGATGTTCTTCAGCGACCCGCCGCACCGCGGGCAGACCCGCTCGTAGACGCCGTGTCCCGACCGGTGACCGCACGCGGTACACTCGTACCACGAGCGCTCGACGAGCGTCGTCGGCTCCGCCTCGACTAACGTCTCCGTCCGTCGTTCGACGAGCGCGTCGGTCCGTCGTTCGACCAGCTCCGACGGGCGCCGTTCGATGAGGTCTGTCGGCTCGGGACCGACCAGCGCCCTGGATTTGGCTTTGACGAGGTCTGCAGGCTCACGAGTGGTGATATCGTTGCTCATGAGGCGATATATGTTGTGTCAGATGTTAACTCTTACCAGTACATGTCGTTCCCCCTGACGCCGCCGAATTCGGCCGTTTCGCCCCGATTCGCCGGGTACGGTCCCGAGACGCGCTTTCGACGTACTTTTTATCCGCGACCGTTTTCATCCGCGCATGGCAGAATTCATGGTCGTCGTCGCCGACCCCGACACCGGTGCGACCTACCAAGTCGACGTCGAAGGACAGGACGCAAACCGATTCCTCGGCCGCGACCTCGGTGACGAGGTCGACGGCGCGGCCGTCGGTCTCGACGGCTTCACGCTCGAACTGACGGGCGGTTCGGACAAGGCCGGCCGACCGATGCACCCCGACGTGCCCGGCGGCGCGCTCAAGGAAATCCTCGCCGAAGACGGCATCGGCTACAAGCCGTCCCGCGACGGCGAGCGCAAGCGCGTCACCGTCCGCGGCCGCGAGGTCTCCGGCGAGACCGTCCAGATCAACGCGAAGGTCGTCTCCGGTGAGGGCGACGTCGCCGCCGCCTTCGGCGAGGGCGACGACGAAGAAGCGGACGAATAACGCCGTCTCACTCCTCTCTTTCCCGTGCCAGAGCAACTGCCCTCCGACCATCCGTCGGTCCAGACGTTCCGCGCGAACATCGCCCGGAGCGGCGGGACCCGTCGCCCCTGTTTGCGCGTCCCCGACGGCGTGACCGCCGAAGACGGCGATTTCGTTCGGCTCCACCTCGGCGGCACCGCCTATCACGCCCGCCTCTCGGCCGACGCCTCGGGGCTCGTGATTCGCGGCGCGTACGACAACAAGCGTCTCGCACGCACCCCGAACAACGGCGAGAATCGGCTCGTCGAGTGGTGCCGAGAACACGACCGGGCTGACGGCGACGCCGTCGAACTCGACGAACTGGACGACGGCTACCAGTACGGCCTCCGGGTTCCCGGGGTCCGACAGGTGTACCGCGTCACCGAGCGCCCGAACGACTCGCTTTCGAGCATCGCCGAGAAGTTCGGCCTGTCCGACGAGTGACCGGTCGCACTCCGAGACACGCCGCTTTTACGCACCGACCGCTCTAGGCGGGGTATGAGCAAGGTAACGGAGTACCTCGCAGGCGAGCGCCTCGACGACGTGGCGCTCTATCTCACCCACGAGTACCTCGACAGCCAGGGCAAACTCCCGAACATGGGCGTCGAAGTCGAAAACGGCTACGTGCTCGTCGTCCCCGGCGACGACGGCCGCCGCGCCTTTGCGGCCGGCACGGGCATGGACGCCATGGAGTTCGCCCAGACCGCTATGGGCAACGACGGCGACATCGACGACGACCTGAGCGGCGGCACCTGCCCCGACGCGGCCGAAGACGAGAACCACGAGGTGAAGTTCATCTTCTCGTTCGCCGAGGCGCAAAACGAGGAGGTCGGCGGCATCTACGAGGAGGGCGACGTGGTCCACGCCTACGCTAAGTGTACCTGCGGCACGACGTACTCCGACCGCTGGGTCGTCGACGACGCGTAATCGGCCCCAGTTTTTCGACGCTAGTTTTCCGCTTCGGAGTCGGTTTCGGAGTCGCGTTCGCCGTTAGCGTTCGGTCTCGACGCCTTCGTCGTCGTCCGCCTCGTCGTCGGTTTCTGCTTCCGCTTCCGCGACCGCGTCGGCGACCTGCTCGAACGCGCGGAGGATGACGCGCTTCGTCGTCGCGCCCTGCGTCGTCCAGTGGTGGGCGTAGTCGAGCATGTCGTCGTAGATGTCGGGCTTACAGCCGGCGGCCTTCGGGTGGCCGCCGCCGTTGACGAGGTCGGCGACCTCGTGACAGCGCTCGAAGTCGTCGGAGCCGCGGATGCTGGCGCTCCCGGCGGGCTTGACGACGACCGCCGCGTCCGCCCCCGACTCGCGGAGGGCGTCGGCGACCTCGTTTTGCGAACATCGGCCGTAGGTGACGCCGACCGTCCAGTCGCCGACGGTCTTCAGGTCGGCGCGGTCGACGGCGGCCTGGATGAGGTTCTCCTTTTCGACGCGGCGGTGGGCGATGTACTCCTCGACGACCGGCGGGAGGTCCGCGCCGTACGCGCCGACGACGGCGACGTACTCCTCTTTCGAGGTCCAGTAGGCGTAGTCCGCGAGGTCCTGGCTCCGCTCGTCTTCGTTCAGCCAGAGGTCGTGGTCGCGGGTGACGGCCGCGAGTTCCGAAAACCGCTCGTCGAACTCGTAGTCGAGTTCGCGGAGCGTCACGTCGGTCGAACACTCCTCGTCGGACTCGCCGACGACGAGGTCGACGCCGGCCTCGCGGACCGCCTCGGCGACCTCCGGCTTCCACTGGTGGTGGTCGTACCAGTGAATCTCGCCCGCTGTCTCGACGAGCGCGGCGAGTTCCTCTTCGACGTACTCGAACTTGTCCGGACAGAGGTCGCAGACGTACACCTCGACGCCCTCGGGGGCGTAGTCGGCCACGCGCTGGAGATCGTCTTCCAGCGAGTACGGACTCGACCCCATCAGCGCGACCGGCGACTTCGGGCGCTCTTCCTCGTCTTCCTCGGCGAGGTCGGGTTCGTCTTCCTCCTCGTTGTCCTCGTCGTCGCTGAGTTTCTCCTCGATGCGTGCTTCGAAGTCGGCCACGTCGAGAGCGGCGTCGTACGCCTCCCGGAGGAGGGCGACACAGCCGAGGCCGTCGGCGTCGGTGTCGGTGACGACCGCCACCGACGCGTCTTCGAGTTTCTCCTTGGCGCGCTCTTCGGCGCGTTCCTCGTCGAACGAGTCGGGGTAGAAGAATCCGGCGCCGGGGAGCACGGACTTGCGGGGGAGCGAGAGCTGAGAACTGTCGATGAGCTCGTCTTCCATACGCCGAACTCGGGCGCGACGGGGAAAACTCCTCCCGATTCGGTCGGCTCGCCAGCTATCGACC
Organism: Haloferax sp. AB510; assembly: GCF_024136985.1. Classification (NCBI taxonomy): domain Archaea; kingdom Methanobacteriati; phylum Methanobacteriota; class Halobacteria; order Halobacteriales; family Haloferacaceae; genus Haloferax; species Haloferax sp. AB510. The sequence continues at coordinate 4,723 of NZ_JAMYJY010000053.1, read as the reverse complement.
GGTCGCCGCTCCCTGCCGGCCGACCGCTCAGGCGCCTCGTCGCTCAGCAGGGAGTCCGTCGTCCCGTCTTCCAACTGGCGGACCGTCAACACCGGCACCGGGCAGGTCCGGACGACGCGCTCGGCGACGCTCCCGATGAGAAAGCGGTTCTCGCCGTGGCGGCCGCGAGTGCCCATGGCGACGGCGTCGGCGTCCACCTCGCGGGCGTAGTTCGAAATCTCGGCGGCGGGGCGGCCCTCTCGCACCGCGACGGTCACCTCGCGGTCGGTCGCGGCTTCGACCTCGGCGAGCGCCTCCTCGCCGCGCTCGGTGAGCGCGTCGCGCATCTCGTCGCGGAGTCGCTCCGGCGCGGTCTCCACGTCGCCGGCGTCGACGACGTACAGCGCGTGGACCGACGCGTCGAACCGCTCTGCGAGGTCGACGGCGACGCTGACCGCCCGGCGGACGCTCGCCGAGCCGTCGGTGGCGATGACGATGGTGTCGAACATGCCTACGGGTTCACAGTGGGGCGGCATAAAACCAGTCTGGGGCGGCCGGCCGTCGGGACCGTGGGGTGAGTTTTTTGTCGTCGCCCGACGCAGGTGGAAGCATGTCATCGCGCCCGCTCTCTATCGACCTCGTCCTCGTGCCGGTCGACCAAAGCGAGGAGGCGACGCGCGCGGCGGAGTACGCCGCCGCCGTCGCGGCCGAGTACGACGCCGCGGTCCACGCCGTCCACGTCCTCGGCGAGGACGTCGTCCGTGCCATAGAGCAGGGCGTCGTCGACGAGGACGCCGTCGCCGAGGACAGCAAGGCCGTCACCGACACGGTCTCGACCCTCGCCGAAAACGCCGACGTTCCCGTCACCACCTCGGTGGCCTACGGCTTCTCGCGGACGAGCAAACTCCGCCACCCCGGAAGCGTCGTCCTCGACACCGCAGAAGAGCTGAACGCGGACTTCATCGTCGTGCCCCGAGAACCTGTCTCGGGCGACCCCGGCGAAGTGCTCGCCAAGGCCGCCGAGTACGTCCTTCTGTACGCCAGCCAGCCCGTTCTCTCGGTCTGAACCGCAGGTCGTTGTCGCCGTGACTCGCCGTTGCTTTCAACCGCCCTCTTCGTCCGGAGGTTCGGCGAGCCGGATGGTCATCTCCAGCTCGAAGCTCTCGGCGTCGCTCGTCTCGAAGCCGACGGTCTGGTAGAGGCCGACCGCCGCGCGGTTCCAGCGCTCGACCGTGAGCCACACCTTCTCGACGCCGGACACCCGGCCGTAGCCGAGCAGCGCCTTGATGAGCCGCGTGCCGATACCGGCGCGCTGGTAGGTCTGGTGGACGAAGATGGCGAGTTCGTAGGCGTCGCCGTCGGGGACGAGCGTCGCGTGACCGGCCACCTCGTCGCCGTCCCACGCGATGACGTTCAGGCAGTCCTCGTCGAGGATGTTCTCCAGCCAGTCGCGGATGCGGTCCTCACGCCCCGGCGGGATTCCCTGCGCGCGGTCTGAGGGGTCGAACGCGTCGTACATCTCGACGAGCGCCTCCATCTCCTCGTCGGAGCCGTCGTACGCGCGCATCTCGATGGTGCGGTCTTCCCTGTCGGTGAACGACAGCGGCGGCGCGTCGTAGGGGTCGGCGACGGCGTCGGAGAACGTTCGGTCGCTCATCGTACTAGAGTGACGGTCACGTGGGAGTTCAAGAGGACGAACTCCGCGATGCTACCGATCTGTATCTTCCCCATCGGGCTCGTCTCCCCGCCGCCGAGCACCAGTTGGTCGAACCCCTCGTTCTCGGCGAGGTCCACGAGGGCGCTCCCCGGGTCGCCATCGAGCAGGCGGACGGGCGCGTCAACGCCGCGCTCGTCGAGTAGTTCCGTCACCCGCGTTTCGATGTCCTCGCGCGAGCGCTCGCCGGCCGGGTTGTCGACGATGGCGACCGTGAGGTCGTCGCCCACGTTGGCCGTCCGTTCGACCGTCTTTTCGAGCGCTCGGATGGAATCGTCGCTGCCACCGATTCCGAGCAGTACCTTCATGATTCCCAATCTCGCGGTCGTGATAGAAAACCCTTGCCCGGAATCGGGGGGCGACACCCCCGCCGGCAGGGGACCGCACGTCGCGGAACCCTTTTCGGCCGTGCCGCGGTAGCCCGCGGTATGACAGACGAGTCCGACGAGTTCGAGACGGGCGCGAGCGACGCCGAGGAGACGGCTCGCCCCGGCGCGGACGCGCGAGCGGAGGCGGACGAAGCGGCGGCAGACGTGGAGATGGCAGACGCGTCGGCCGAAACTGCGGAGACGGCAGGCGCGGAACCGATGGACGAGGACCCGACTGACGCGGCGACCGCCGACGCAGCCGAACGCGATACGGTCGACGAGGACGCGACCGACTCAGAGACCGACTCAGACGATTCCGGGGCCGCCACCGCCGGAGCAGATTCGGACGCTGAAGGTTCTGAAACCGCCGAAGGCGCCGTTCCCGAGGACGTACAGAAGTACGCCCGGTTCAAGAAGGTCGACGGCGCGCAGTACGACCGCGTCAACGACTTCCTCCGCCAGCGGACCTACGTGACGGCCCGCGAGTGGGCCATCGCGCGACTCTGCGCCGACTTCCGGACCGAGACCGGCGTCGAGATGACGAAAATCGGGAACAACCTCCCCGAACTCGTCCCCTTCATGACCGACACCTACACCCCGCAGGCGGTCAATCAGGCACGTTCCGCGTTCCGCGACAAGGTCCGGAAGTCGGGCGCGACGTTCCTCTACGGCGCGATGTCCGGCTTTTTCACCGCCGAGGAACTCGACGAGATGATGTACGAGGTGACGGAAATCGCCAAGTTCCTGCTCGAAGTCGAGGGCGTGGACCTCTCGGTCGAAGAGGAACTGGAAGCCGAAGAGCGCATTTCGAGCGTCATGCGCGAGGTCCGCGAGGCGAGCACGGAACTGCGACAAGAAGAGTTGTCGGACGAGGAGTGAGGTCCCGCGGCCGGTTCGAACCGGCCTCGAACTGGCCCCGAACCGACTCCCCGTCGACTCGAAGTCAGGGGAAAAGCGGCTCTGGGTCCGACTGAACTAACTCGACGCGTCGGTCCGCCTCGACCGGTCGGACGTAGAGGCGGAGTTCGCCCTGTTCTCGCGCTCGCGTCACCATCGCGTCCACCGTGTCCAGCCCGTAGTACAGCGGGACGACGACGGCCTTCGACGCCGCGGCGTCTTGCACGACAGAGACGGCGAACACGGTGTCGTCCTCGCGGGCGCGGTACACGTCGTAGCGGTCGAATTCGGCCGACTCGACCCACGACGACAGCGACTCGAACTCGCTTCCGGGGACGAGCACGTCGAACCCGACGCGCTCCGTCGCTTCGGGCAGGTTCGCCGGCGGTAACACCGTCACGTCGCCGGGGTGGAGCACGAGCGTCTCCCAGCCCTCGTCTTCGTACTCGGCCGCGGTCGCCTCGGCGTCCTCCACGACCGTCTCCCAGAACGACAGCAGTCCCGTGAGTGCGTGCGGTTCGTCCGCGTTTGGGCCGCGACCTCGGGGCGGCGTCTGCTCGTCGGTCATGCGTGTCACTCCCTCGGGGTGTCGGACGGGAAAAGGATTCGCTTGCATCGAGTTCGTCCGGTCCCCAATCGGGGCCCCGACACCCGGTGACGACGGAACTGCTATCTGTCTCCCCGCCGACAGTCGGCCCGATGCGCTGGTCACTCCGCGCGGTCCTCGGGTCGTTTCAGCTTCCCGTCGCCGGTGCCGGGGTCGCGCTCCTCGCGTTCGTCTGGCGGACCGCCGTCACGATGCCCCCGCCGCCGCCCGGTAGCGACGGCTTCGCCCACGGGCTCGCGGGCTTTTTCCTCCTCGTGTTCGGGGTCGCCGGCTTCGTCCTCCTCGCTGGCGGCTTGCTCATCCCTCCCGGGCCGGGCTACGGCGTCGAGTTCACTCGCAACCAGCGCTGGCTGTTCGCCTACGCGCTGGTTTCGCCGGCCCTCGCCGTGGGCGGGTTCCTCGCAACTGTCGTCGCATCGTCCGCACTCGGCGGACTCGGCGGCCTCGCCGGGTCGGCCGTCTCGCTCGTCGTCCTGACGGCGCCGCTCGCGGTGCTCGTCGGCGTCGGCTGGAAGGGCGCGCAGGTCGCGGCCGCGCGGTTCTGAGCGGGCCGGCCCTCGGTCGGTTCCCGCCTCCGGTTAGTCGCGGACGTTCTCGCCGGCGACTTCGCCGAAGCCGTCGCCATCCCAGACGAACTCGCCGCGGAGCATCGTCCACTCGGGGAAGACGCCCGTGTGGCCCTCGAACGGGGTCCAGCCGCACTTCGAGTGGAGGTCCGCGCCGCGAATCTCGCGGGCGGCGTCGAGGTCGTACAGCGCGAGGTCGGCGTCAGCGCCCGCCTCGATGCGGCCCTTGCGCGGCAGGTCGAACACCTCGGCGGGGTTCGCTGCGACCACGTCGCGGACGCGTTCGGTGGTGAGGTCGCCCTCGACGACCGCGCCCAGAAGCAGCGGTACCATCGTCTCGACGCCGGGGACGCCGCTCGGGGCGTCGAGAAGCGACTGTTCTTTCTCCTCGCGCGTGTGCGGCGCGTGGTCCGTGGCGACCATGTCGATGCGGCCGTCGGCGAGGCGCTCGAACATGGCCTCGCGGCGCGCCTCGGACCGGAGCGGCGGGTTCATCCGGCCGTAGGTGCCCAACTCGGCGAGGTCGTCGCGGGACAGAAACAGGTGGTGCGGCGTCGCCTCGCAGGTCGCACCGCCGTCGCGGGCGGCGTCG
>NZ_JAMYJY010000052.1:0-24858 GCF_024136985.1 Haloferax sp. AB510 | reverse complement strand
ACGTCTGTCAGTCGTGTGGGTTGGTCGGAAACGCGGATTGCAACGGGGCGGAGAATATGCGGCAGAAGATAACCCCGAGTCCTCACAGTGAGGATAGGAGTAACGGCTGTGTGGCACAGCCATCGGTACACCTGTTCGACTCAGAGAGCGGTTGCTTTGCACCGCGAGAACAGGTCGTGTCGTAGACCAGCAAATATCCCACCTGCGGTACGGGAAGCCCCGTCGCTTACGACGGGGAGGATGTCACCCCTGCGTGTGCGTCCATCCGAATTAAGCGTTCGGGCGAACGTCCGAATATCGACAGTTCTGCGCCGCGCGCGAACCGTCAGCAGTCTCCGTGATGTTATATCTGATAATGTATCCGACTGTCCGGTGAATGAGGCCCTTATTGAGGCGTGAGAAGGGCTCGAACCGGCCGCTTGCCTCTCAGATAAAACCGAGTATCATCGTTGATAGAGAGGTCGAACTGCTTAAGTTCAGAAACGGATACACGTTTGATATCGCTCCGATGTGACACTCATCGGAAATAACAGTTCCAGAGGCTCACAGATGCGCACCACGACCAACCCATGACCAGCGTTGAGCAGTTCCCGTACGCGTACGCGCTGTTCGCCGCGGGTATCCTCGCGGGGGTCGTGACGCTCGTCGTCCTCGGTCGGTTCCGACTCTACTCTCGGCGGGTCCGCCTCCCGTTCGCACTCTTGACGCTCTCCGGGAGTATCTGGGCCACCGCGTACGGCTTCGCCTTTCTCGCGACGACGCCGGGAGCCGAGTTGTTCTACGCCTATCTAGCTTGGGCCGGCGCGGCCGTGGTCCCCACGATATGGCTCATCTTCGCCCTCGTCTACGCCGGCGAGGACCAACTGCTCACCACCCAGATGGTCGGCTTTCTCGCCATCGAGCCCGCCGTCGCAATCGCCCTCGCGCTGACGAACCACTCTCACGGACTTCTCGGGTCCTCGCTCGACCTCTGGACGGTCACCGCACCGGACAACTCCGGCGGAGCCGGTCTGCACCTTCTCGTCCCGCTCGGTCCGGAGCTCCCCTTCGTCGTACACGTGATTTACGGCTCCGGCGTCGCCCTCACCGGGCTGACCGTCATCGGAAAGACGTACCTCCGGAGTTCGAGCATCCATCGACGACAGGCCGGGTTCCTCGTTGTCGCCGGTCTCATACCCCTCGCCGCACTCGCCGGTGAGTTCTTTTTCCCGATTCGAATCAACCCGGTTCCCCTCTCTATCGGCGTCAGCTCGGTCGTCGTGCTCTGGGCACTGTTCAGACACCAGCTGTTCGACATCACACCCATCGCCCGCGACGCGATTCTCTCGGAGATGCGGGACGCAGTCGTCGTCCTCGACGAACAGGACCGAATCGTCGAATCGAACGGTGCCGCCTCGGAGCTATTAGAGCGACCGGTCGACGAGTGCATCGGTGAGCCGGTCCTCGAAAGCATTCGCGTTCCGGCCGAGGTCCGGACGGTTCTGGAGGGTCGAGACAGGGCTGAGGCGGTCGTCGAAGACGGCGGCACCTGCCGTTACTTCGAGATTCGTTCCGAAGTGGTCGGCGACCAGACGCACGACCGCGCGCTCTTGCTCGTCTTCTACGACGTGACGGAGCGCCGGCACACCGAAGAGGAGTTCCGCGCGCTCATCGAGAACTCCCGGGACGTCATCACCGTCCTCGACGAGGACGGCGAACGGACCTACACGAGCCCCTCGATGACCGAGGTTCTCGGCTATCAGACCGACGCGCTCGTCGGCGAATCGGTGCTCGACCTCGTCCACCCCGAAGACAGAGACCGGGTCGCCGGCCGCCTCGACGAGGTGATATCCGGCGACTCTCCCGTGCGCTCGGAGTTCAGAATCCGCCACAAGAACGGCATGTGGCGACGGTTCGAGACGGTCGGTGTGAATCTCCTCGATGACCCCGCCGTCGACGGCGTCGTGTTGAACTCGCGGGACGTGACCAGTCGCCATCGCTACGAACAGCGCCTCCGGGTGCTGAATCGCGTCCTCCGACACGACCTCAGAAACGATATGAACGTCATCCTCGGCCACGCGGACCTCCTCCTCGACGAGCGTATCCCCGCCGAGTCGAAAGACCACGCCCGAACGATAAAGCGGAAGGCGTCGTCGCTGGTCGAACTCGGCGAGCAGACTCGCCACATCGACACGACGCTGACCCGCGGGTCGTCCGGAATCGAGCCCGTCGAGGTCGTCGAGCGCATCGAGGCGCAGTTGGACGACATCGAGTCCGATTACCCCGAGGCCATCGTCCACCGGAGCCTCCCCGACGAGGTGTGGGTCTCCGCGGACGACCTCATCGAATCGGCTATCAAACACCTCATCGACAACGCGCTCGAACACAACGACCGAGTCATTCCGGAAGTCGGCGTCACGGTCGAGCGGAGCGCGACCTCGACCGACTTCGTGGAGATTCGAATCGCCGACAACGGGCCGGGCGTTCCCGACGCCGAGCTCTCCGTCCTCGAATCGGGGACCGAGACGCCGCTCCAACATATCAGCGGGCTTGGGCTCTGGTTAGTCCAGTGGATAATCGACCGCTCGAACGGTCAGCTTCGGTTCGCGGAGAACGACCCCAGGGGGACCATCGCAATCGTCGGCCTCCGGAGCGCCGACCGAGCGGTCTCCGTCAGCGACGGCGGGACAGTGGCGACCGAGTCGGAGACAGACTGAGCTACGCAGCGACTGGGTGAGTCGCATAGAAAACGAGACGACCCGAGAGCCGAGCGTTTAGGCCGCGTCGCGGAGCCGCACCGCGAGCCTGTGTGCGCCCTCGGCCGCGGCGGTCACCGGGTCGTCGGGGACGACCACGTTCACCGGGCGGTCGAGTTCCGCGGCGAGCCGCGCTTCGAGTTCCTCGACCAGTCCGGGAATGCACGCCATCCCGCCGGAGACGACGAGCGGGCGAGCGCGAGCGAGCTGATAGGTTTTCATGTGCGAGCTCGCCAGTCGCGAGAAGAAATCGCCGAGCTCGATGACCACGTCGTCGAGATACTCGTCCAACGGCTCCATCACGCCCCGCTCGACGGTAAACTCGTGTGCCCCCTCGTTCCCGCGTTCGACCGCGTCGGTGAAGGGCTCGAACCCGCCGAAGTCGGCGTGGGTCTCCTTGTACTCGCGGGCGGTGGCGGGATCGACCGTCACTCGCCCACCCGTCTCGGCTTCGACCGCCTCGGCGATGCGTCGGTCGACGCGGTCACCGGACGCCTCCGCGGAGACGAACGGAAGCAACCGCTCTCCGCGTCGGTACGCGCACGCTTCGAGGTTCGTCGCGCCGAGGTTGAGCGCGACAAAGACCTCGTCGACCGCCTCGATTCCGTCGCCGAGCGCCGGAATCGACGCGCACAGCGACTCGGGGAAGCCGCGCGCGAGCGCCTCACCGATGCCGCACTCGCCGACCGCGGTGCCGAAGTTCGCAAGGCCGATATCGTCGTCGACGGTCGGAATCGCGTACACGACGGCGCTGTCCGCGGGGAGGTCGTGTCGCGCGCAGAGTTCGCGGACAAACCGCTCGAACGACTCGGCGTCGCGGACGGTCGCGGGCACGCCCGAGCGGAGCATGGACTCGACTCGCTCGGGGGACTCTCGGACCGCCTCTCCGTCGTGGTGGACGTCCTCGTCGCCGGTGAGCGCGTCTTCGCCGTCGGCCGGGCGCGAGGGGAGGTGAACCGTCCTCGCCGCGTCGCCGTCGTCGAAGGCGAGCGCCGTCCGGGCGCTCCCGAACTTGACGCCGACGGCCGTCGGCACGTCGGTCTCGTCGGACTCGGACGTCACATCAGCGTCGGTAGCGGCGGCTGCGTCGTTCGTCATGCGGTATCAACTCGGGTCGGACTCGGCGGGCGGGTGGTTCGCGCAGTCATGGTATACACTCGGTTGTCGGAAGGAGAGACCGTATTCGAGACCCGTCGGTCGGCGTCACACCATCGAGGAGAGACGTGCGACGTAGACCAGACTCAGCAGGTGGTCGTCGACGTCGAGGTCGGTCGGTTCGTCGACATCAGCGGAGAAGCCGAGGAGGTAGTCCCGGAGCGTCTCCTCGACGTCGGGCGTGACCCAGTCGACCGTCTGATAGTACCGGAGGGCGTCCATCGCCCGCTTGAACCCGCCCTTGAGGACGAGGAACTCGAGCCAGTCGAAGACGACGCGCTCAGCGCCGTACTTGTCCGGAAGCGAGCGGAGGTACGGCTTTTCGACGCCGTCTTCCTCGCCGCGAGACTGGTGGACGAGCAGGTGTTCGAGCTGACTCGACCGGAGCGCCTCGGACGCCTCCTGTCGGCTCCGGTCGAAAAGCGGGTTGTCGAACCGGAAGGGGCTCCGGTCGTCGAACCGGCCGTCGTCAAAGCGACTGTCATCGAATCTCCCGTCGTCGAAGCGGCCGTCGCCGTTCCGTCTGGGTCGTGGGGCGTCACGCGCGATACGTCGAAGTTCGTCAGGGTCGTATTCGTCCGGGTCCAAGTACATGGGTCACCTCGTTCAGGACGGCACGATTCCCCCCGAGTCCCCCGACTCAGGGCGGCGGAGAGCGCAGAGCGCTGTCCGTGGTGTCACACGCGATATCGTACCGTTTCGGTGAAAGCATTCGAAGGAGGCGACATAAATCTATTCGAGGCGCTATCAGAACTGATATCTCAGGTCGAACACCGAACCGTCGAGGTCAGTATCGTTGGCGACCCGGCTCGGCGGTCGTGGTCGGCGCTCGACGTGTTCTTCCCGGTCGCGAGTCTCGTCGAAATTCGTCGAAAACAGCGCTCAGAGGACGTGGTTGCCGCTTTTTGCGCTCCGAACGCGGAGGTCACCAGTCTCGCTGTCGAGTTCCAACGACCGGCCGTGGGAGCCGCCGACGTCCTCGGCGACGACGTCGATGCCGAACCCGTCGAGCGTCGCTCGCGTCGCGGCGACGTTTCTATCGCCGATACTGCCGTCACCGTCGGCCGAGGTGAAGTCGAACATGGTGCTTCCCCCGGCGATTTTCGCGACGACGCGGTCGATGTCCGCGCCGGCGGCTCGCATCTCCGAGAGCAGGAGTTCGATGCCGGTATCGACGAACTTCGCCGGCTCGCCGCCGCCGTCGGCCTCCGGGAGCATCGCGTGTGCGAGACCGGAAACGCGGGTCTCGGGGTCGTACAACGCGACGCCGATACAGGAGCCGAGACCGCTTGTGGTCAGCGTGCTCTCGTCGCCGGAGATGGCGTAGTCGGCGATTCCGACCTTGATTCGACCGGAGCGGGCCGCGGGCGTGTCCGTGGTGTATACTTGCATTGCTGAGTGCCTCTACGGAGGGTTCACGCGACGGGCGAGAGTTGCTTGAGCGCCTTGCGCAGTTCCGTCTCGTCGGGCAGCGCGTAGATGTCGCAGGTGAACTCGTCGTCGTCCGTCCGAATGGTCGAGTCGATGAGGAACGCGTACTCCTGGGACTGCGCGAGGTCGGTCGCAAGCGGGTCGATGATGGCCGACCCGATGTCGTGGACGTGCTTCGGCGGCGAGATGTCGATGGTCGTCTCGAGCGCGTTGGCCCAGCCGTCGAGGAAGCCGGAGGTCGTGATGTTGCCGATCTCCTGAATCGCGCTCTGGCGCATCGCCTCGTCGCCCTCCATGCCCGGCAGGAGGCTGCTCGCGATGTTCTCGGCCGACGGCTCGTCGAAGAGAATGGCGATGTAGCCGCTCGGCGTCCCGCTGAACTCCAACACGACGCCGCGGCGGACCGCGTCAGTCAACGACATGGGGACGCCCTCGATGGGGACGAAGCTCAGCCGGCTCACCTCGACGGTCGTGTCGATACCCGTCATTGCCGTGATGTCTTCCGAGGCCTGGTTCGCACCGTCGTTTATCATCTCGGAGAAGGCGGCGAACGACTCGACCGGGAGCGCGCCGTCCTCGCCGCTCGCCTCGACGATGGTCTCGATGGACGAGGCGGTCGGCACCATGTACAGGTCGAACTCGATGGCGTTGTCAGCGGCCTCCAACTGGTTACGGAAGACGAGGACGTGTTCGTCGTCGCCGCCGTTCTCGAAGCCCTCGGCGTCGACGTGGTCGAGCGGGCCGTCGTTCTCGTCGTCGACGTAGGTCGGCGTCGTGATGTCGACGGTGGTATCGAGGTAGTCGGCCCAACCGTCGATGAAGCCGCCGAGCATGATGTTCGCGACCTCTTTGAGGCTACTCTCGGCGAGTTCGCCCTCTGCGTCGGTGGCGTCGATACCCGGCATCAGCGCGTCGACCAGACGCTCTGCAGACTCGGGCGAGAACGCCAACACGGTGTGGCCGTCCAGCCCGCCCGAAAAGCCGATGTGGACGCTCACGAGGTCGCGCTCGGCGAACTCGTTTTCGACGTCTGACTTCGTTCCGAGTTCCACCTTGGTGACGTTGACGTACGTGTCGATACCGGCGAGCGTAGTCAGAGAGCCCGCGGCTTTCTCCGCGCCCGAGTGGGCGAGCCGACTGAACGTGCGAAGCGACCGAACGTCGAGATTCATGCCTCTGCCTGAATCACGTCGGCGATAGCCTGGAGCACGTTCGGCTTCTGGAACGGTTTCGTGATGTAGCCGTCCGCACCTGCTTCGACCGCTTCGCGCATCTTCTCTTCCTGTCCGACCGACGTGCACATGATGACCGATGCGCCGGCGTCGAGCGACTTGATCTCGGACGTCGCTTCGATGCCGTTTCGAATCGGCATCACGACGTCCATCGTGACGACATCGGGTTCGAGTTCGCGGTAGAGTTCCACCGCTTCGACCCCGTTTTCGGCCTCGCCGACGACTTCGTGTTCACCCTCGAGGAGCTGTTTGAGGAGGTTCCGCATGAACGCAGAATCGTCCACGACCAGTACCTTGCTTGCCATACCTCCAGCTTTCCGAAAATCACACCATAAACCCTTCCTCCCCATTATCAAGGATGATACGGCATCAGACGGGCGATTCGCCCGCGCCACATCGTGTCGACCGAAGATTCGGGGACTCCGGTGCCCGAACCGGTGCCTGTCACCGGCGCATCATCGTCGACGCGGCGGGAACGAAGCGCCGGTCTCTCCGACGGCGTCGAGGAGGTCACCGATACTGTCGTCGCGGTCGAGTCCGTTCGCGGTCGCGAGCGCCTCGACGGCCCGACCGGGATAGGTGACCTGTACCTCCGAGGCTAAAAGCAGGATACCGAGTACCTCGTCGGGTGGGGTGTCGGCGCTGCCGATGGCGTCGGCGTACCACGAGAGAAACGAGTTGACGACCTCGGTCACGTCGTCGGAGACGGTCTCGTGACGGGTTACCTCGCCATCGACAAGAGCAGTGGTGACGAGCGCGTGGTCCGCACTGACAGCCCCGACGCGCTCTGCGAGCAGTCGGCGGGCGAGCACGGCCCGTTTTTTCGGGTCTTTCGGGAGGACGAGTTCGGGAGTCGACGCGTCTTTGTCGCGCTCACCGTCCTCGGAACCGGGCGGTGTGGCGGCCGCCGCGTCGGACGCTTGATGCCCGTCGTCGTCAGCGTCGTCGACCGGCGCGGGCGGCCTGTTTTCTCCCGTCGAGATGACGTACCGGCCCGTGTCGAGCGCCGCGACGTGCTCGTCGCGGCTGATATCGAGGTCGTCCGGCCCGACGACTCCCTGTTCTCGCGGGTGAGTGGGAGGACGCTCGTCATCGTCGTCCATCGGCGGATGCTCGGTGCCGTGGCATATAATCCCATCGTCACCGGGCGTTCGGGACTCACTACTATGACTGAGAACGTGGCAGGGAGACAACCAACACATTGACAAGCGGTGCGTTCCGATAAATTTCCATCTATGGAGTCTGACAGGACCCTCTCGGCACTGGGGAACGAATACAACCCAGACATCCTCCGTGCCGCGGACGAACCCCACTCGGCACAGGAGTTCAGCGAGATGTTGGATATCCCCATCGCGACCTGTTATCGCCGAATCGAGGAACTGACGGCAGCGGGCCTCCTCGAACTTCACGACCGGGTTCTCTCCGACGAGCACCGACGGACGAACGTCTACCGCCGCGAAGTCGACGAAATCGTCGTCCGGTTCGAGGCCGACGACTACACCGTCAGCGTGACCGAGCGCCCGGAGGTGAAGAACAAACTCGACGACGTGTGGCGGAAGATTACGCAGGACTGAACCGCTCCGACTCCGGAGTCTTTTCTTACGTTTTCTGAGACGAGTACCGCCTAGCGCCTCGCGTGAGCGTGCGGAGAATTTTACTTATCGACGTACCGCCCGACCGATATCAGTCTTGATATTGAGGGCCGTAGCGTTATGTAGCACCTCTCCAAGTTGACGAGTGACGGTTCCTCGCTCCCACTGAGTGTGGGACCAAACCCACGACAACCCATGTTCGAAAACATCACCGAAGACCGGGGTCAGGTCGGTATCGGGACCCTCATCGTCTTCATTGCGATGGTTCTGGTCGCCGCAATCGCGGCGGGCGTCCTCGTGAACACGGCTGGCTTCTTGCAAGCCACCGCCGAGGACGCCGGACAGCAATCTGTGAACAAGGTCACGAACCGCGTCGACGTCGTGTCGACTCACGGTATCGTTAACGGAACGTCGACGAAGAGCGTCGACTTCGTGAACCTCACCACGCGTCTGGCAGCCGGTTCCGGTTCGGTCTCGCTGAACAACACGACAATTAAATACCTCAGTGACGACACGGCTCGGACGCTCGTCAACAACAACACGGACAACGCGGACGGCATCAACTGGTCGACCGCCGGAAACGACGAGTTCGCGGTCCGTAAGATTCAGGACGATGACACCTCGTTCCCGATTCTCAACAGCCAGACCGACCGCTTCGAGATCGTCATCAACACCTCCGTCATCGAAGGGGCGAACAAGAACGGCCTCAGTACGGGCGAATCGGTGACCCTCGAGATAACCTCGCGCAACGGCGGCACGACGCAGGTCATCCTGACGATGCCCCAGCAGCTCGCGGGCAAGGACAACAACGACCCGGTGGCACTGTAAATGTTTAGCGAACTGTTCAACGACGAAGACAGAGGTCAGGTCGGTATCGGAACGCTCATCGTCTTCATCGCGATGGTCCTGGTCGCCGCAATCGCGGCGGGCGTCCTCGTCAACACCGCTGGCTTCCTCCAGGCAACGGCCGAAGATGCGGGCGAGCAGTCCGTGAACAAGGTCACGAACCGCGTCGAAGTCCTCAACGCGCACGGTACGGTTGGCGACTCCGAGGTCATCGACAACATGACCCTCACGATTCGTCTCGCCGCCGGCTCCTCTAGCGTCGACATGAACGAGTCGTCCATCAAGTACCTCAGCGACGACACGGTCACGACGCTGACCAACCAGTCCGACGACGGAGAGACCAACGACGTTCGTACCTACGCGGACAGCGACGAGTTCCTGATGGACGAGGTCACCGACGACGACGGTTCGTTCGGCGTCCTCAACAGCATGAACGACCGCTACGAGGTCAAAATCAACACGTCCGCCATTGAGGGCGGAACCGGTCTCGGCACCGGCGAGCGCGTCACGCTCGAAATCACCTCGCGGACCGGCGGCACCACGCAGGTCATCATGACGATGCCCCAGCAGCTCGCCGGCAAGGAGCGCGGCGACCCGATTAAACTCTAATCGGTCTCTCGCTGCTGCGCTTTTTTTTTATCGCCACAGAACCCGTTAGTGCCCACAGCGGTGTTCGTCACGCGCCGAGCCGAGTTCCGTACCCCGTCTCGGAGCGAACGAGAGTGCTGAAACGCACCGAGCCAAAAGAGAAACGCGAAGCGAGTTACTCGGTCTCTTCGCCGAACCACGGCGGGGACTCGCCGACCATGGAGAACCCGGCCGCCTGCTCGTATATCTTGATGCCGCCCTGTGCGATTTCCAGTGGGAACATCGAGTTCTTGATGCTCTGCTTGCGCATCTTCGCCACCCAGACGTAGCGGTTGCTCGTCGCGCCCGCGGGGCTCTGGATGAGGTAGATGTTCCCGTCGGTCAGGAAGTTCTCGAGGCCGATGTCGGTCTCGGGGAAGATCGCCGACTGCTCGGTGGTCAGAAGCGAGGTGAGGCCGCTGTCCTTCAGGATGTCGATGAACTTCAGGAGGTACTGGCGCTGTTCTTTCTCGTCGTCGAAAAACAGCTGGAACATCGTCAGCGAGTCGAGGACGAGTCGGTCGTAGTTGGTGTCCTGGAGGTCGCCGAGGATGCGGTCGAGCGTCGTCGAGAAGTCACCGTCGCGGAGGAGCGTCCGCTTGTCGTAAACCTTGATATCTCCGGACTCGACGTACTCGTGCCAGCGGTCGAAGCCGATGGACTCGGCCGCCTCGCGGATGTCGTCTTCGGTCTCCTCGAAGGTGAGATACAGGCCCCCTTCGTCGAACTGGTCGACGCCGTTGTAGAGGTACTGGAGGCCGAGGATACTCTTTCCCGTCCCCGGGTTTCCGCTGATGAGCACCGCGGCGTTCTTGACGATACCGCCGTTCAGGATGGAATCGAGTCCTTCGACACCGGTCTTGACTAGTTCTGTCATGATTGTGTTGAAACGTGTGTGTGGCTGTCGGAAGAACGTCCGTGCCGACGCCGGATAATTCTTCTTACCGCCGCTACGGCGCCGTCTGACTTTTATTACATACTTAGCCGGCGAAAATTCCGAACGTCTAAAATATCGCTACTGATAACGGGACGGGAACTTTCTTGTACCGACTTACGTACCTTGCACCAATGTTACCTGCTCCCCCGAGTCCGTCGGACCTCCCCGGCCGGTCCGCCGCTCGGCCGGGTGACAGGCCGTCGCTCGAACGAAGCGCCCCGCAAACGGTGCGGAGGTGCTCGCTGCGAGCATGATGGAGTGGCAGAACGACGAAGGCACGGCTGACGCCGGGGACGAAACGGAGACGGAAGGACAACACATGTCATCAGACGATGGACTTGGATTCGAGGAGGGGATAGACGACCTCTCCGACGAGTTTGGTGACTTCGGCGACGACCTCGACGACGGATTCGACGATGACGATTTCGGCGGATTCGACGACGACAACAGCGAGGAACTCGCAGAGCTCGAAGATCGCGTCGGCGAACTCGAGAACGAAGTAAGCGCCATCTCGTCGGGGATGAACACCGTCCGCGAAGAGAACAAACAGATCGGTGAGACCGTCGAAGAGCTCGACGACACGATTCGCAAACTGCTCGACATCTACGAGATGGTCACCCGCGGCATCAACCCGTTCGTCGACGACGCCCGCGAGATGGGCGGCCTCGACGGCGGTGGCGGGGCGTTCGGTCTCTTCGAGGCGGAAGCCGAGGACGAAGAGCACCTCGACCCGGACGTGGCGAACGCCGACGCCGAGTCGTTCTTCGACGACGACTTCGGCGAACTCGACGCCGAGGAGGGCGCGAAGGAAGCGGAACTCGCCGCGGAAGACGAACTCGTGGAAGCCGAGCGCGAGAGCCCCGCGGACGTGCTCGACGACGACGACGAGGCCGACGAGGCCGACGACTCGGGCGGCGCGGGGGGCGCGAGCTTCGACGACCTCAAAGAACAGTACGAGGAGGGCGGCGGCTGGGACGAAGAAGACGAAGCGGAGGCGGACGAAGGAGAGGCGGACGAAGGAGAGGCGGACGACGCCGAAACGGACCTCGCCGACGCGGCGGTCGACCTCGAAGACGAATTCGAAGACGAGCCGGTTGACAGCGTCGAAGACGACTTCGAAGCGATCGCCGACGCTGACGAGGCCGACGATCCGAGTGACGAACCGTCCGAGTCCGAACACGAACCCGAGGTCGAAGACGCCGACGGTGACGTCCGCAAGACGCTCGACGAGCTAGAGGCAGAGTACGCCACCGCGGCGATGGCCAAAGACGAGCTTTCGGTCGACGACGAGGACGACGCGGCCGCCGAACCCGAGCCGTCGGCGGCGGTCGAGGAGTCCGACGCCTACCTGGCTGCGCTCCCGTCGAACTACGTCTCCGAGGTGCTCGTCCTCGAATGGGTCGAACATCTCGTCGCGGTCGGCGGCGCGCTCGGCGCGTCACGCGCGCTTCGCCAGTATCGGGAGCAGGACTGGATATCGCGCGCCGTCGAGAGCGAACTGAACGCCCACGTCGGACAGATTGCGCCGTCGGTCGAAGACGCCGACGACCACGAACTCCGCATCGACGACCACCAGACGAGCCTCGCGTACGTCTGTCGCCTCGCGGAGGACGTCCCGCGGGGACAACTGTACGAGGAGTTAGTCGCTTACGGGAGGAGATTCGATGGGATTCGGTGTTAGCGGCTCGACCGCCGTTATCTTCCTCGGCGTCCTCGTCGCCACGGGGACGCTGTACACAGCGACGTCGAACGCGTCGGAGAACGTGCTCGAAGCGCAGGACGCCGACGCGGAGCGGGCCCTCGAACGGACGAACACGGACATCACCGTTACGAACGCGACCTACAACGCGGGCAACGAGAGCCTCACGGTGAACCTGACGAACGCCGGCTCGGAGACGCTCTCGGTGAGCGAGACCACCTTGCTCGTCGACAACAGGTACGTCGACGTGCCGGCGGCCAACGCGACCGTCGACGGCGACGCCGGAACCGACCTCTGGTACGCCGGCGAGAACCTGAGTCTCGTGGTCGGGGTCGACCCCACGCCCGAACGCGTGAAGGTCGTCACCGGGAGCGGCGTCGCAGCCACGGAGGCGGTGAACTAGATGGCCGACATCTCCGTTCCGAGCCTCATCCTGTTCATCGCCAGCATCGTCGTCGCCGCCGGCGTCTCGGGCGTCCTCATCGACACCGTGACCGGCATCAGCAGTTCGCTCGACGAGCGCGGCGGCGACGTGAGTACAGAGATCAGAACCGACATCGAAGTCATAAGCGATCCGCAGGCGGGTGTCTACGACGGCGCGAACGACAACCTCTCGATATACGTCAAGAACACCGGCCTCAGGACGCTCCCGGCGACCAGCGGTGGTTTCGACATCATCGTCGGTGGACAGTATCAGACCAACGTCACGGTGAACGTCGTCGACGGCACCGAGTGGCGGCCGAGCAACGTCATCGAACTCACGGTGACGGACATCGCGTTGGACTCGGGCGACTACCGGATGACCGTCGTCGTCGACGGTGACGAAGAGGTGTTCGAATTCCGCGTACCATGAGCAGTCAATTCTCTCTCGGGCTATCCGGGCACGACCGTCTCGAAAAGGAACTCGGCGGCGGCATCCCCAAGGGTGCAATCGTCCTCATCGAAGGGGATTACGGCGCCGGAAAAAGCGTGCTGTCGCAGCGATTCAGCTACGGCTTCTGCGACGAGGAAACGGTGGTGACGCTCGTCTCGACCGAACTGGGTGTCCGCGGCTTCCTCGACCAGATGCACTCGCTTTCGTACGACATCGTCAAGCATCTGCTCGACGAGCGAATCCTGTTCCTCCAGGCAGAAATCGACAGCAGCGGCGCGCTCTCCGGCGGCAGCAGCCAGAAGGAGCGAAAGCAGCTCCTCCGGCGGCTGATGGACGCCGAGACGCTCTGGGACGCCGACGTCATCATCATCGACACGTTCGACGCCATCCTGCGCAACGACCCGCAGTTCGAGGCGCTGGTCCGGCAGAACGACGAGCGGCAGGCCGCCCTCGAAATCATCTCGTTTTTCCGCGAGCTGACGACGAAGGGCAAGACCATCATCATCACCGTCGACCCGTCGTCGGTCGACGAGGGCTCCATCGGTCCGTTCCGCTCTATCGCCGACGTCTACTTCGAACTGGAGATGGTGGAGGTCGGAAACGACGTCCGACGGAACATCTTCGTGAAGCGCTTTGCGGGGATGGGCCAGCAGGTCGGCGACCGCGTCGGCTTCTCGGTCCGGTCGGGTATCGGGCTCGTCATCGAGTCGAGGAGCGTGGCGTAGATGGCGACCGAACACGGCTCCGCCAGGTTGTCGGACGATCTCAAGCGCCTCGCGATGCAGTGGCCGCACCTGCGGGACCACCTCAAGCGGTTTCGACAGATCACCGGCGAGTTCCCGATGCTCGTCGACGAGCCGGGCGACTACGAGTCCCGGCGTCCGAACATCATCTACCCGCTGGGCGGCCCCGTGTTCTGCCAGATATACGGCAACTTCGGCGAGACGACGAAGTACTACACCATCGAACCCGAGATGGACGACGACGAACTCGAGGTGTTCGGTCGGGTCAAGGACAAACTGCTTGAACGCAGCGTCTCGAAGCCGGCCCCCGAAGAAAGCGCCGACTACGAAGAGCGAATCGAGGAGTTACTCTCCGAAATCGTCCACATCGAGGGCGACGACCGCGGGCCGCTCGGCTCGGTTGCCAAGCGACTCGACGTGGCCGGCATCGAGGTCTCCCAGACGACCTACGACAAGATACAGTACCGACTCGTCCGCGACATCGTCGGCCTCGGTCCGCTCGAACCCATCATGCGCGACCCGGAGAACGAGGACATTCACGTTATCGGCCCCAGCCAGGTCGACGTCGACCACGGGACGTTCGGCTTGCTGGAGACGAGCGTCGAGTTCGACAGCACGGAGCAGTTCGATAACTGGCTCCGCAACATGGGTGAGCGCATCGGCGACCCCGTCTCCGACGCCCACCCCATCGTGGACTCCACGCTCCCCGACGGCTCGCGTATCAACATCATCTACTCCGACGACGTGTCGCTGAAGGGGTCGTCGCTCACCATCCGTCAGGGCGACGACGTGCCGCTTTCGGTGTTCCAAATCGCCAAGTGGGGGACGCTCTCGCCCGAACTGGCCGCGTACCTCTGGATCGCGCTGGAGAACGAACGAACCATCTTCGTGGTCGGCGAGACGGCGTCGGGGAAGACGACGACGCTCAACGCCATCCTCTCGTTCATCCCGCAGGACTCGAAGATTTACACCGCGGAGGACACCGCCGAGGTGCTCCCGCCGCACGATACGTGGCAGCAACTTCTCACCCGCGAGGGCCGCGGCTCCGACTCCGAAGTCGACATGTTCGACCTCGTCGCGGCCGCGCTCCGTTCCCGCCCCGACTACATCATCGTCGGGGAGGTCCGTGGCGAGGAGGGTCGCATGGCGTTCCAGGCGGCCCAGACCGGTCACCCGGTGATGCTCACGTTCCACGCGTCCGACATCGTCTCCATGATTCAGCGTTTCACCGGCGACCCCATCAACGTCCCCGAGACGTTCATGGACAACTGCGACATCGCGCTGTTCCAGAACCGCGTCCGCCGGGGCAACGACATCCTCCGTCGGGTGACGAGCGTGCAGGAAATCGAGGGCTACTCGAAAGAGATGGGCGGCGTCGTCACCCGCGAGGCGTTCTACTGGGACCCCGTCCAAGACGAGATCATCTTCCAGGGGATGAACAACTCCTTCATCATGGAGCAGAAGGTCGCGACGCTCCTCGGTTACGACGACACGCGGAAGATATACGACGACATCCAGTTCCGCGCCGAACTCGTCCGCCGGGCGATTCAGGAGAACGTCCTCGGCTACCACGAGGTGAACGAACTCATCGAGGACTACCAGCGCGACGGCGTCGAAGGACTGCCGTTCGACATGGCGAGGGTGTAGCGAGATGGCAGGGGAGCAGAGCGCGTCGATGCAGGCGGTGCAGGTTCGGGACTTCATCAGCGACATCATCGAGTCCTACGAGAAGATGCCGATGGCGCTTTCGCGGTACCTGCTCGCGGTGCTCGGCCCCGCCATCGTGTTCTTCATACTCTCTGTGGCCGGCGCCATCGCGCTCCCGCTTCCCCTCCTCGTCCGCATCCCCGTGTTCCTCCTCGGCGTGTTGCTGTTGGGCGGAGCCGTCCTCTACCCGCGGCTCCTCGTCGAACAGACGCGCCGCAGTCTGGAGAACCAACTCCACCTCCTCATTACGCACATGACCGTGCTCTCGACGACGAACATCGACCGTGTCGCCGTGTTTCGAACGCTCGCGCGCGAGGAGGAGTACGGGGAGCTATCGACCGAGATGAACCGCATCGTCCAACTGGTCGACGCGTGGAACCAGTCGCTCGACGACGCCTGTCAGCGCCGGGCCCGAGAGGTCCCGTCGAAGCCCCTCGCGGACTTCCTCGACAGGCTCGCGTACTCCATCAACGCCGGCCAGAGCATCGACGACTTCCTCCTCGGCGAGCAGAACGCGATGATTCAGAAGTACATCACCGTCTACGAGAGCGCGCTGGGGAACCTGGAGGTCATGAAGGACCTCTACCTCTCGATGATTCTGTCGATGACCTTCGCCATCATCAACGCCATCGTCCTCCCCATCCTGACGGGGACCGACGCGACGATGACCATCGGCGCGGTCATCGTGCTTTTCGTCTTCGTGCAGTTGGGGTTCTACTTCGTTATCCGGACGATGTCGCCGTACGACCCGCTGTGGTTCCACCAGCGCGAGTACCGGACGAAGGCGGACCGGCAGATAGACATCACGCTGTACGGCGCGGTCGGCCTCTCTATCACGATGGTGCTCGTGCTCGCGTTGGGCACGTTCAACCTGACCATCGTCGGCGAGACGGTCCGGCCCATCATGATGGAACTCCCGATTCCGCTCCTCATATCGACGCCGCTGACCCCGCTTGCGGTCCCCGGCATCGTCGCGCGCCGCCACGAGAAACGCATCGGCGAGCGCGACGAGGAGTACCCCGGGTTCATCCGCGCGCTCGGGGCGTCCGAGACGGCGAAACAGAGCACGACCACGGCCGTCCTGAAGACGCTCAAGACGAAGGACTTCGGCGTCCTCTCGCGGGAGATATCGCGGCTGTACACGCGGCTTCGGATGCGGCTTGACCCCGACCGTTCGTGGTTCTTCTTCACCGCGGAGACGAACTCCTATCTCGTCCAGAAGTTCTCCGAGATGTACAACGTCGGCCGGTCGATGGGTGGCAAACCGAAGCTCCTCGGCGAGCTCATCAGCCGCAACATGAACGAGATAATCAAGCTCCGCCGCCAGCGAAAGCAGTCGACGGTCACCCTCATCGGCGTCCTCTACGGCATCACGGCCTCCGCGTCGTTCGCGTTCTTCATCGGGCTGGAAGTCGTCGAGATTCTCGCGTCGTTTTCGACGCAGATGAACCTCGACAGCCTCCAGTTCGGGACGCTCATCTACGCCGGTGTCTACGACGTGCCCTTCATCGAGTACATGCTGACGCTCATCATCCTGTTCAACGCCCTCCTGTCGTCGCTCATGATTCGGATGGTCGACGGCGGACACAAGGCGAACGCCTATCTGCATTTCGTGATGCTCGTCTGGGTGGGCTCCCTGATGGCGGTTGCCACCTCGTCGCTCGCAGGAGCGCTGATTAGTATATGACTGAAGACGGACAACAGACCCGAGATTCGATGCCAGACGCGGCAGGTGAACAGACCGCACAGGAGGCCCGCTCCCGCGCGCCCGAAGGGGGCGACGTGGCGAAAAGCGACCTCCTGCAGGCGTACCGCCGGCAGAAGTCCGAGCCGTCGGACGAACGCGAGGAACAAGAGCGGGAGCGCTCGAAGAAACGAACGGAAAAGCGGACCAGCAACGGCGAGTCAATCGTCGTCGACTTCGTCGCCAACTTCGTCGCCGGCGGCAACGCCTCGTTCGAGCCCGTCAAGGGCCGCGTCCTGATGAGCCAGCGGCGGCTCATCCTCGCCACGTCGAAGGCCAAGACCGTCATCCCCATCACGTCCATCTTCGACATCGCCGTCGGGCAGGTCCCCCCGGAGGTCGAGGAGTTCTTCGACTACACGGTGATGGTCGGCTACATCATCGGCCGCCAGCGCCGGACGACCGTCATCGGCGGCGACCGCGAGACCATCGAGAAGTTCGCGCTGTTGCTGTTCCGCGCGGCGCTCAACGGCTCGCGCGCGCAGGTCACCCACCCGGCCCGCATCGGCGGACGCGTCCTCGACACGGAGCGACAGCCGTCCGGCCTGCACCTCGACTACGAGGCCGTCACGTTCCCCGACGACGACGGCCCGCTCACCGAAAACGGCGACCCGTTCCACATCGACCTCGCGAGCGTCATCTTCTTCGAGGTGCTCGAACGGACCGTCGACGGCGAAAAGCGACTGGTGCTTTCGGTCCAGCACGTCAAACAGGGCCAGACGGTCACCTCCGAGATAACACTCGACTCCCGTCGGAAGATGAATATCCTCGGGCGCTACCTCCGGCTCGTCTACCACTGGATAAAGTCGGGCGTCCGCAACGTCGAGGTCACGGAACAGGGCCTCGAAGTCCTCGTCGGACTGTACTCCGCCGGCGAGATGGCCGCGGAGGTCGACTTCAGCGAACTCCTCGGCGTCGAAGAGGACGTCCTCGACGCGGAACTGGAGAAGCTCCACGAAGAAGAGCTCATCGGCGACAACGAGCTTCCGACCTCGCTGACGCCGCAAGGGAGGTTCGTCGTCAACGAGGAAATCGAAGACGTAAACGTCTGAAGCTGTTTTTTCTGGCGGAATCGGTGTCGTCCAGTGGTTGGGAAGAACTATCAGCCCCACAACCAATCCTGTCACTATGCGGACGCGGACCTCGGCGCTCGTCGGGCTGGCAATCGGAAGTGCGGTCAGCTACTCCTTCGGCTTCCGACACGGTGACGTGTTGGTCGGCGCCACTCTCCTTCTCACGTACACAATTGCGGGCTTCGGGTTCGTGGCCTTTCCCGCGTACCGCTGGCGGTGGTCCGGTCCGAAAGACCACTTCTGGTACACGATAATCGGGGTCTTGAGCGCTCTGTTGCCGATTATTGCGATTCACGGTCTAGGATTCGAACCCGGTGAGCGCGTGCGGGGTATCGCTGTCTTAGCCGGGCTCTGGTTGGGAGGCATCTACGCCGGAATCGCGCTCGACCGGGCCTCTCGGCGCGCGACCGACGACTGATGAGCGAGACGCGTCGCTCCTCGTCCGGTGACTGCGCCGCGAAAATCCGAGTGCCGACTACTGCTCGTTGATGGCGTCGGAGGCGATGCTGCGGCCGCGGGCGTTGAGTTGCACCTCGTGGCGCACGCGAATCTCCTCGACGACGTTGTGGTCGATGAGCCGCTGAAAGAGTTCCTCGACCTCGTCCACGTCGAGTCCGAGGAAGCTGGGGATGTCGAACGGGGAGACGCCGGAGTACAGCGCCGTGAGGACCTGTTTGTCCGTCTCGCTCAGTTCGATAGAGGTCTCGGAAAGCTCCTCGCCCTCGCGGAGGAGCGTGTAGAGGAAGCTGACGGCGCGGTCGGAGCCGGAGATGTACGTCTGGAGGCTCGTCCCCTCGTCGTCGGAGTGTTCGACCTCGATGACGCTCCGGTGTTCGTCGACGATGGTCCGTTCGCCGGTCTTCACGTCGCCGATGTCGTCGAGGCGTATCTCGACGAACTTGCCACCGACGGTCGCCATGCTCACGGCCTCCTCTTCGACTTTGAGCCGGGACTTCTCCCACTCGGTGTTCTGGACGACGCCGCCGGCGACCGCGGGATGCCGTGCGAGGAACTGCTCGGTGTTGAGGAGCGCCCCGAAGAAGTCCGTCTCGAACTCGTCGTAGTCGACGGGCGCGAGCAGGACGACGCCCGACGGGATGTGGACGCTGAAGTAATCGGAGACGGTCGCGATGCGCTGGTTCACGTCGTACCGGCCGCCGAACTCCTCTATCTTCGAGAGCTGAATCGTCCGCTTGCCGCCCGTGCCCGCGAGGATGAGTCGTCTGTTCGAAAGCAGGATTCGGCCGCTCGTCCAGTCAACATCGTGTATCTCCCGGCCGTTCTTGATGACTTGGAGGAACCGCCCGCGGGTGTCTCCGAGTTTTTGCTCACCGGGCTTCATCGCTCACCTCCCGACCGCGGCGTCGCTCGCGCGGTAGATGCGGAGTCGTTTCTCGACGGGGTCGAACTGCTGTCTACACGTCGGCGGGATGGTCTCTGTCATGCCGATGGTGAGGTAGCCGTCCGGCTTCAGCGCGGAGCCGAGCGTCTCGAAGACGGCCCGTTTCGACTCGGCGTTGATGTAGATGAACAGGTTCCGGCAGACGACGAGGTCGAACGTCCCCGGCGGCTCCTCGCGGATGAGGTCGCGCCGCTCGAAGCGAACCATGTCGGTGACGGCGTCCTTCACTCGGAAGGTGTCGTCGTCGCGATCGACGAAGCGCTCCCAGCGGCCGATGGGGTCGAGCTGTTCGGCCACGTCGTTCGTCTCGGAGGCGCGGTACTCGCCCGCTCTGGCGGCGCGGAGAATCTCGCGTTTGATGTCCGTGCCGACGATTTCGATGCGTCGCTCGTCGACGCGGTCGTCGTCGTGGGCGAGCATCGCAAGCGAATAGGCCTCGCGGCCGTCCGAGCAGGCCGCGCTCCATATCTTGATGGGGTCGTGGCGGCTCCCCCGCGAACTCAGGTCGCGGAGCACCTCGCGGAGCGCCTCCCACACCTCGGGGTTGCGGAAGAAGCTCGTCACGTTGACCGACAGCGCGTCGAGGAGCGCCTGCTGTTCGTCCTCGTCGTCGGTGAGGAGGTCGTGGTACGACTCGTAGTCGTCGACGCGTCGCCGCCGCATCCGCGCGGAGACGCGGCGGTCGAGGTAGGCGTCGTTGTACGAACTCGTCTGGAACTGCAGGGAGTCTTCGATGTAGTCCAAGAGCCGGCCGAACGCCGGGTCGTCGGTCGCAGACGAGGGCATCAGTCGGCCGCCTCCTCGGCGGTGTCCGGGAGTTGGCTCGGGTCGAACTCGCGCATCGCCTGCTCGCCGTCGGCCGGGAGTTCGAGCGTCGAGATATCCAGAATCGGGATGACGTTCCCGTCGCCGATGACGGCCGTCCCCGACAGCCCGCCGACGCCCGACAGCGGCCCCTGCAGGGGAGTCACGACGACTTCCTCCTGTTTCGTCACGCCGTCGCAGTGGAGCGCGACCTGCCTGTCGTCGGGGCGGATGCGAACCACCATGCCGGTGTCCGGCTCGGGCGAGTCGATTTCGAGCGCCTCGCGGAGCCGAATCAGCGGGAAGATGGTCTCCTCGTGGACGATGACCTCCGCGCCGCTGACCGTCTGGACGCGGTCGCGGCGGCTAATCTCGTCGATGTACTTGATTGGGACGCCGAACTCGCGGTCTTCGACCTGCACGAACAGCACCTTGATGATGGCGACCGACACCGGCAGGCGAATGTTGAACGTGCTCCCCTCGCCGGGTTCGCTCTCGACCGACACCGAGCCGTCGAGCGATTCGACGGTCGTCTTCACCACGTCCATGCCGACGCCGCGGCCGGACACGTCGGTGATTTCGTCGTTGGTCGAGAAGCCGGGGTGGAAGATGTAGTCGTACACCTCGCTGTCGGGCATCTGGTTCACCTCCTCGCGGGTCGCAACGCCCTTGTCGACCGCCTTGTCACGGACGGCGTCGGCGTTGATGCCGCCGCCGTCGTCCTCGACGGTCACGATGACGGTGTCGTGTTGGCGGCGCGCGGAGAGTCTGATGGTCCCCGTGCGGGACTTGCCGTTTGCCTCGCGCACGTCGGGGTCTTCGATGCCGTGGTCGACGGCGTTCCGGAGGACGTGCATCAGCGGGTCGGAAATCTCGTCGAGGATGGTGCGGTCGAGTTCGATGTCCGCGCCCTCGACCTTGAACGAGACGCGCTTGTCCTGTTCGCGAGCGAGGTCGCGCACCAGTCGGGGGAACTTGTCGAACACCTTCTTCAGCGGGATGAGCCGCATGTCCATCACGGTGTTCTGGAGGTTCGAGGATATCTTGTCCAGTTCGTCGAGCGTGTCGAGCGCGGTCGTCTGGCCCACGTCGATGGCGTTTCTGAGCTTGATGCGGCTCGTGACCAGCTGCTCGACGAGTTCGTGGAGTTCGTCGAGTTGGTCGACGTCCACGCGGACGGACTTGACCGCGGAGATGGAGCGGGCCTCCTTTTTCTTCTCGTTACCGGACTCCGGTTCTTCGTCGCTCTCGGTCGACTCGGCCTCGCCGGCGTCTCCTTCGCTCCCGTCGTCAACGCTGGG
The DNA here is from genome assembly GCF_024136985.1 of Haloferax sp. AB510. Classification (NCBI taxonomy): domain Archaea; kingdom Methanobacteriati; phylum Methanobacteriota; class Halobacteria; order Halobacteriales; family Haloferacaceae; genus Haloferax; species Haloferax sp. AB510. The sequence goes on along the minus strand of NZ_JAMYJY010000052.1, from coordinate 2,956 downwards.
TGCGTCGTCGGACGCCGCGTCGCTGTCACTGTCGACAGCGCCGTCAGCGTCAACGGACTGGTCGGAGCCGTCCGACGCCGGGGCGTCAACCTCAGCATCAACCTCTGACTCGACCGCCGGCTCATCGCCGGCGTCCGCGGCCTCGTCGCCGCCGGAGAGCGCGTCGGACACGTCGGTCGTCTCGACCGTCGAGACCTTCCAGAGGCCGTCGAGTTCGCTCTCGACGACGGCGGCGTCGCGCTCGGCCACGAACAGGTCGAAACCGTCGCCGTACTCGCCGTCTTCGATGGCGTCGCGGTTCGGGTTCGCCCCGACCACGTCGAGTTCTTCCGGGATGCTACTGAGGAAGATACCGGCGTCGACGCCCTTCATCTGGCCCGCGTCGAGTTTGACGTGGGCGTGGGTGAGCGTGGTCGCGTCGAGGGCGTCCGTGTCGACGCAGTCGGCGGCGAGAGAGTCGAGGTCGACCGACTCGCGGTCGGCCTCGTCAGGCGCCGCCGGATTCGAGTTTCCCGCGTCACCTCCGTCTTCGACTGCGGCGCGAATCTCCTCAACCGTGTCGGTCGGGTCGATGGTGGACTCGCCGTTCTCCTCGATGTCGTGGAGAATCTCCACGATGAGGTCCATCCCGTCGAAGACGAGGTCCATCCGTTCCGCCGTCACGTCGAGTCGCTCGTGGCGAATCTCGTCGAGGAGGTCCTCGACGGCGTGGGCGACCGTCGCGGCGTTGTCGAACCCCATCGCACCGAAGTTCCCCTTCAGCGTGTGGGCCTGCCGGAAGATGTCGTCGATGGCCTCGGTGTCGTCCGGGTTCGACTCCAGCGACAGCAGGGAGTTGTTCAACTGCGTGATGCTCTCTTCACTCTCGGTGATGAATGCTTGGTAGAGTTCTTCGTCCATGGTCAGGTAGTGAGCCCGCGGAGTGCTTCGTCTGCGATTCGCCCGTCGGCCGAGACGGTGTCGACACAGCCGGCCTCGATGGCCCGCTTCGGCATTCCGAAGATCGCGGAGGTCGATTCGTCTTGTGCGACCGTGTGGCCGCCCGCCCGCTTGATTCGGGTCATCCCCTCGACGCCGTCACGGCCCATGCCGGTGAGGAGCACGCCGGCCAGCGGCGCGTCGACCGCCTCCGCGGCCGACGCCATCGTGAGGTCGATAGCCGGTTTGACGCCGTGCAACGGCTCGTCGTCGGAGAGTTCGAGCCGGAGACGTCCCGCCCGGTCGCCGGTCACGAGGAGGTGGGAACCGCCGGGTGCGATGCGAATCTGCCCGGGGCCGATTCGCTCGCCGTCACTCGCCTCTTGGACCTCGTAGTCACAGCGGCCGTCGAGCCGCGCCGCAAAGCGCTTCGTGAAGCCGGCCGGCATATGCTGGACGACGAGCACGCGGAGGCCGGCCTCCTCGGGGAGCGCCGCGAGTAACCGCTCGACGACGTTCGGCCCGCCCGTGGACGCGCCGATAATCAGCGTCGAGCCCTCGGTCGGCAGCGACCCGGTCGTCCCCGAGGACGACGGTTTCGCCCCCGCGGTCGCCGCCGACTTCGGCTCCGTCTTCGGCGGCCGGGAGCCCCGGCGCGTCGCCGAGAGGTCGACCGCCGCGGCGGACTGAATCTTCTCGACCAGTTCCCGCTTGACGCGGGGCATCTCTGAGGTGACCTCGCCGCCCGGTTTCGTCACGAAGTCGACCGCCCCCCGGTCGAGCGCCTCGAACGTCACGTCGGCGTCCTCCTCGGCGTGCGCCGAGAGCATGAGGACGGGCGTCGGACACTCCTCCATGATGGCCTCGACCGCGTCGAGTCCGTTCATCTCGGGCATCTCGATGTCCATCGTCACGACGTCCGGACGGTTCGCCTCGACCACCGAAATCGCCTCGCGGCCGTCGGCCGCCTCGGCGACGACCTCGACGTCCGCGTCCTCGAGGAGCGTGCGAATCAGCGTCCGCATGAACCGCGAGTCGTCGACGACGACCGCGCGAGTCGGGTCCGCGTCGGCGGACGCGCTCATCGTCCCCACCCGGCGGTTCCGGGTCGGCGAGAACTCGGCGACGCCGAGTGGCCCCCCCGCCGAGGGCTCGGTGGATTCGTTAGTGTGCCGTTTCGTTGACCGCTCATCTACCTCCGAGGTTCGGAAATCGGGTATATAAACACTCGGCGAGGATAATCACGGCTGATAATCGGGTACGTATCTTTATACGCTGAATCTCACCACTCTGAAGCAGACAGGTGGCGGCGGATGTCGCCGCCGGGGATGACCATGCGACAAGATGCAATCACGACTGAGATGAGCGCGGACGAGACCGACGCGGAGGACTCCGCCGAAGAAGTACAGGTGCTGGAATTCCAACTCGGCCCGGAGACGTACTGCGTCGATATCGAGTACGTGAGCGAAATCGTCGACAAGGGCCAGCTCACGGCGGTTCCGAACGCGCCGGACTACGTCGAGGGCGTGATGGACCTCCGCGGGCGGACTACGTCCATCATCAATCCGAAGTCGCTTCTCAGCATCGACGACGAGGGCGAGTCGAAGCGCATCGTCATCTTCGACCCCAACAAGTTCGAAGACGAGGCGGCGACCGGCTGGCTCGTCGACGAGGTGTATCAGGTCGTGCGCGTCTCGATGGACGACGTGGAGGACCCGCCACTCGAAAAAGACGACTCCATCGAGGGCGTCATCAAACGCGACGGCGACCTCGTCGTCTGGATTTCGCCGGTGCACGCCATCGAGTAGGAAAGTTCCGCGACCGGCCCCGCTTTCGTTTTCGAGACCTAATCGGCGAGCGACTGCGCTTCCGCCGCGACGCCCCGCCCGCCGGTGAGTAACACCACGACGAGCGCACAGCCCACGACGACCCCCGCGAGGCCGAACGCCGCGACGTAGCCGGCGGCGTCGGCGACGAACCCGCCGAGCGCCGAGCCGACCCCGCCGCCGAGGCTCGAAAGCGCCGTGTACGCGCCGAG
>NZ_JAMYJY010000051.1:0-25098 GCF_024136985.1 Haloferax sp. AB510 | reverse complement strand
CGACCGGCGAACCGTGGGACCCCGAGTCGTGGATGTGGTTCTACGAGAACGTCGGTGGCGGCGAAGCACCCATCATCAACATCTCCGGTGGCACCGAAATCTGCGGCTGTTTCCTCATGCCGATGCCCATCCAGCCGCTCAAGCCGTGCAGTCTCGGTGGTCCTGGCCTCGGGATGGATATCGACATCGTAGACGCTGACGGCGATAGCATCGCAGAGACTCACGAACGCGGCTACCTCGTCGCACGCGACTCGTGTCCGTCGATGACGAAATCACTGTGGTCGGGAGACGACCGCTACCTCGAGGAGTACTGGTCGACGTGGGACGGTCTCTGGGACCACGGCGACTGGGCACAGAAAGACGAAGATGGACTCTGGTTCCTCCACGGCCGGGCCGACGATGCGTTGAACGTCGCCGGGCGGAAAGTCGGCCCTGCCGAGATAGAAAGCGTTCTCATTGAGCACGATGCAGTGAATCAGGCCGCCGCTGTCGGAGTCCCTGACGACACGACGGGAACCGCTGTCGTCACCTACGTCGTTCTCGAAGACGGCGTTGACGAGAGCGAGGACTTGCGCGACGAACTACGTGCCCTCGTGGGCGAAGAACACGGGAAACCATTCCGCCCGCGGGAACTCTTCTTCGTCTCGGAGTTTCCGAAGACGCAGTCTGGAAAGATTATCCGTCGTGCAATTTCCTCTATTTACCAGGGAAAAGACCTCGGAGACATGAGTAGTATAGAGAATCCAGAGGCGTTAGGCGAGATCAGTTCAGCCCGCTGAAGGCTTCTATCTGTTTCCCCCTGCAGCGACGTTTCTCGGTGTTTCGTCGGTTCATTCGCCTCCGAATTGGTTTCGACAGACTGGGTGCGGAGCTGAGGCTATCTCTTATACGTACGCGATTGGGATCCTGGTCTCGGAACTCGAAGCTCTTCTCGCGAGACCGCTAGCGCGGTGTCCTTGCCCGCTTCGATTCCAGAGCAACAGCTGAACTGTATCAACAATCTCCTACAGAAGAGCGAAACAAATATTCTGTATTCACCTTCATCGTATGTTTTAGCTCGAACGGGGCCGGGAGATAGTAAAAGAGCTGCAGTATTGAAGCTGGTGGTCAGAAGTTGACTGCGTCTTGGCCCTTGAGACCGAGGAAATCACGTGTCTCTTCAGGAGTAGCGATATTCCGTCCAGTTATCTCGGAAATTTGTTCGACCATTTTCTCTACTTGCTCGGCGTTGCTTTTTGCGAGCTCTCCTCGGCGGAGGTAGAGATTATCTTCTAAACCAACGCGCGCGTGACCCCCATTTACAACGCTATGACAACAGAGGGGGAACTGCATCCGACCAGCACCGACCACAGAGAACGAATAGTCATCCTCGAAGAGGTCCTCAGCAGTGCCGATCATGTGCTGGAGGTGTTTTGTACGAGCCGCGACTCCTCCGTGAATTCCAAGAACGAATTGAAGATGAATTGGTGTCTCGATAATACCGCGATCAACGAAGTGCTTGGCATTATAGAGATGCCCGACATCATAGCACTCAAGTTCGGGTTTCGTCCCGGCCCCGTCAAAGAGCTCAATGAGGCGTTCGATGTCTTCGAATGTATTCGGGAAAATCGTATCCCGAGTACTTTCCAGATAGTCTACCTCCCAATCCATCTCAAATTCATCGACAGCATCGAGGATCGGGTAGAGCCCGAAATTTATCGATCCCATATTACAGGAGGCCATCTCGGGTTCTAGTTCAGGGACTACTGCCGCACGTTCATTAACCGACATCGTAATTGCCCCCCCAGTAGTCGGTTGCACGATAGCGTTGCACTGAGATTTGATCTTCTCTGCCACTTGTCGGAAGAGGTCGAGGTCCGAGGAGGGTTCACCAGTTTCAGGGTTTCGAACATGAATATGAATGATACTGGCTCCAGCTTCTGCAGCAGCTATCCCCTCTTCTGCAATTTCGTCAGGAGTGATAGGGAGGTGGGGAGACATTGAGGGTACATGGATCGAACCCGTGAGTGCACAACTAACGATAGCCTTGTCAATCTCTCGCATACGGTAGGCTGAGCGGCGAATCAATTAAACATTTCGGTCAAGCATCGGCTATGACCAAATCCGGTTCGCGATTGGTAGTTCAGCGGCTCTGTCCTCGAAGCTACTACCCTCGCCCTGTTATCAGAGAATAAGTGGGAAGCTTCGTATTCTACGACGATTCCGTTTCAGCCATATCGAAGTCGACGGACGTGTCGATTATTTTAGTCGGGCGAATCCGCATCAAGAGCCGATCAGAATCAGTGATAGGGTGCTCGTCGATGTCGAAGTACTGTCTGGACATCTGGTTAAGGAACTCCAGAGCCCCATCCGGGGTGAGCGACTCTGTTTCTCCCTGTATCGAGAACGACCGCGAGTAGGGGTTCGAGAGATCTATAACGGTCAATGCGACCCGCGGTTCATGTTTCACGTTTGTATGGCGCTGTTTATTCGGGCGACCAGCAACAAGGAAGTGCTCGCCATCATACCCAATCCAGACCGGCACGAGGTGTGGCTGGCCGTCCGGCTTGACACTAGCAATGTGACCCATCGGTTTCTCGCTAAGCAGAGCGTCCAACTCGTCAGGGATACCCATAGTACTCCTATTGGACAGGACTATGAATAGTCTTGGGTTGCGTTACCATGATGAAGATGAGATGAGGTATCGAGTGGTTCAGTCAAGAAACGCGACAAGCGCCTCCCGATATGCCTCTGGGCGTTCCTGCATCACCCAGTGGTACGAATCTGAGAGATAGCGCTTCTCTGCGGTCTCTACTGATTCGGCGAATTGGTCAGCATATCCGATGTGCTGTCCACTCCCCGGAACTCCCCAAAGGAGGAGGGTTGGTGCCGTGATCTTCGAGTGGTGAGGGACCAGTTCTAGAGTGTGATTTGTATTCGTCGATACTGCGTTCCGTGAAAGATCAGATACGTCGCGTTCAAGGAACGGGGCAACCATCCCATCGAGAAATGTTTCGGTGGCACGGTCCTGGTTGTATAGCCCGCCTGTGAACAACGAGCGGAGCGTCGAGTCTACATCCTTGTAGGTCATGTTCTTACCCTTCTTAGGCAGGCCAAGTGTGGCGATAGCCTCAATGGGCCATGTATCGAATATCGGTGCGTTCGACAACACAAGCCGGCTAACACAGTCGGTCAACGTTGCCAATCGTAGCGCGACACTTCCGCCAATATCGTGACCCACGAGTTGAACCGAGTCGTATCCGAGCTCGTCAAGGAATGCCAGCAGATACTCGGCTTCGGCACGAACCGACCGATCGTATCCGCCAGGTTGGTTGTGAAGGGTGTACCCGTATCCGGGCAGATCAGGCACGATTGCATGTTGAGCCGCATCGAATACATCTCGAAACAGGAATCCCCACGTGGGAATGCCATGTAAAAACACCGTCGGTGTAGTGCCTGACCCGTCTACGTAGTATGCGACATCGAACTCATGGTAGTCCGTCTGGATAGTGACCGATTCTTGTCCAGCACGCCACTCTTCATGGTCCATGTGATCATAACTCACTATCACTACTTCAACCCTCTCCTCAGTAGCGTGAGTCGCCTGCTCAAGCTACCCGGTCCTCGCCTATCGTCAATTTGATATGGTATCATCCCCCACACAGGGGTGCATGTCGACCGATCTCACAGGAGCCGTCGCAGTCGTTACTGGCGCGAGCAGCGGCATCGGACAAGCAACGAGCGAGGCGTTAGCCGCCGAAGGTGCTGCTGTCGTTCTCGCCGCTAGAAGTGAAGAGACAATAGCTGACTATGCTCGCGAGATACGAGAAGAATACGAAACTGAAGCATTGGCCGTCGCAACGGATGTAAGTGAGCCGGCGGCCGTCGAAGCGCTGGTTGAGACCACCGTTGAAGAGCTAGGATCGCTCGATATCTTAGTCAATAACGCGGGGACAGCCGGTGATGGAACAGTAGCAGAGATGCCCCTTGAGGTCTACGAGACAGTTACCGGTGTCAACGTCAACGGTGTGTTCTACGCCACGAAGTTCGCTATTCCGCACCTGCTCAAAACGGACGGAAGTGTCATCTACATCGGTAGTTTCGCCGGGAACTATCCGCGGCCGCAATTTCCGGTCTACGCCGCCACGAAATGGTGGGTGAAGGGGTTTGCTCTGAGCGTCGCTGGGAGATTTGGCAAGGAGGGACTCGGAGTAACCTTAGTGAACCCGTCTGCTGTTCGAACGAATTTCGAGACTGAGGATTCTACATTCCGCGAGGAGTACAGCCACGAAGAAGCGATAGAGCCGGAAGAGGTAGCTGATCTGGTGGTGACCGCGGCGAAGCAGCGCTCACCAATCTCGCTCAATTCGGTCGATATCTACAACCGGGATAGAATGAGTAATTTCTGAGAGCCGATTAATCGAAGCGTGAGAAGGCCAGTCGCTTCTTCAGACAGCCTTCACTCGCGTACTTGCGGCCTCTCAACGAGTCTTGGTCGCGGCTGATGAATACCCCACTTGGCTCGTTGACCGAACAACAAAATCACGAACCCAACGGCAGCAGCGGTTCTGACGATTTCACCTGGGTACACCATTGCGATGATGCCAAGAGCAGCGTAGATACCCCTGAGCGCGTAGCTGAACAGCCGATTCATCTCGTTGACGTTGTAGTTCAGTGCATGGACTAAGCAGATGGCTCCGACCATCAGGAGTACCGACGAGTACAGCGTCTGCACTGCAAATGGCTCCGTGATTATCTCAGGGTTGTAGACGAACGCGAACGGCAGGACGAACAGCGTGATAGCAATGCGAACCGCCTCGAAGGCGCTGGCCCAAAAGTCGGACTCCGCGATGCCGGTCGTAACGATGACGTTCATCGCTATTGGTGGTGTGATGCCCGACAGCATCGCCGAGTAGAAGACGAAGAAGTGGGCCGCAAGGACAGGGATGCCGTACTCGCCAGTCAGCGTTGGGGCGACGAGTAGGGCAACGATCGTGTACGCTGCAACCGTCGGCATCCCCATCCCGAGGATGATACAGATGAGCATCGCGAGCACAATGCCGAATAACATGATACCTCCGGCGAGTTGGAGGATGTAAAGTGAGAAGACACCGGGCATCCCGGTCGCGTTAAGCAAGTCAACGATGCCATTGACAACAGCGACGATAATCATAATCGGGGCGAAGAGTCTGAGTCCGTACTCCAGCCCATCGATGGTCTGCTGGAGGCCTTTCAGAAACGGCCCTTTGAGACCGTTCCCTTCAAGTGCGCTTTGTACGACTGGAACCCCGACACCGAAGACGACCATCGCAATCGACGCGTACAGCCCAGCGGTGGAGACAGTAAGCCGAGCGATGCCGAGCGCCCAGATCAGGATAAGGAACGGGGTTCCGAATTTGATAGCATCCGCAAATAGGTCGCGACGCGTTTTGAGTTCTTGATTGAAGAGCGGGTGGTCGGGCTCATCCTCGATCTGATCGACATCTTCTGGCGTCTCCCGCTGTGAAATTGCGCGATAGTGAACGCCTGAGGCGACGGAAACATAGAACACGAGTGCGGGAACGAGCCCTGCCACGAGCACTTCGACATAGGAAATAGAGAGTAGCGCAGCCATGACGAACGCGGTCGCGGCCATCACTGGCGGCATGATTTGCCCGCCGGCTGACGCAACAGCCTCAACCCCGGCTGCAGTCTTTGCTTTGATACCGTCTTTCTTCATGAGTGGGATGGTGAACGATCCCGTCATCGCCGCGTTTGCAATCGCCGCACCAGTAATCATCCCGATGATAAGGCTCGCGATAACGGCTGACTGGGCCGCGCCAGATCTCGAGTACGTCCGCGCCCGCGCCGCGATTCGCTTGATGACATCGAAGGCACCGTAGGCCCGGAACAACCCTGCAAAGAGCATCAGCATGGCAATCCAGGCCGCCACGAGCTGGGTGAGCGATCCATAGATACCCGCGAAGTCAAGGCTGCTCGCGAGGATGATGCGCTCCCAGGAGAACCCGCCGTGGTTGAGGAGCCCTGGGAAGTAGTTCCCCCAGCGAGCGTAGATGATAACCCCGAAGACGACCCCGGTAAACGCTAATCCGAACTCGCGGTAGGTCAGGTAAATGATGATGAGTATCATGAGGGCAGCCATGAGGTACTCATACCAGAGTGCGTATCCCACTCTGACGAAGAACAATGTATCGAAGATCGCGAGAATGTACCCAGTCATTAGGACCGTATACCCAAGGATAAAGAGCAGTAGTCCGGTCTCGAGATAGTTCTCATCAGCCATGGTATCACGCATCTGAGACAGTGTATACGCGACAACTGAGGCACCGAGGATGACAACACCAAACTTCGGGCGGGATATCCCGAGTGTTATCGTGTACCAGGTTACGATGGCCCAGAATACCACCGTATACGGTAGTGAGAGTCGACCGAGGATGTTCCGGCTTGATTCGGAGATGTTCATAGCGTTTCGTGGGATTGGACCATAATTTAGATTTGGACTCGTTTCCTCAGTGTTCGCCGCATACGCTGTTGGACTCTCTGGATCAAGTTATCCTTCCTCCCAACTGTCCTTCCATTCGTCGTTCTCTTTGAAGAACGCGGCCGCGCCCTGATGGACCGGTTCGGCGTCGGTGATACCGATTGTCATGTTCTCGATGCTGCCATGGTCCAAGTACCGTGGCTCGGCTTCTTTGAGCGCCTCCATGTTGTTGTGGGAGATTTGGCAGAGTTCCTTTACGGGTGCTGCAGGGATGTCGCCACTGAAATAGAGATTGACGTCGTAGTTGTAAACGCCAATCTCGTCTGCATCTAGAGTCTCGTCTGTATCTCCGTAGAGCGCCTCGGACTCGACGGTTTCGTAAATGGTCCCCGGCTGCTCCTCTACGGCCGCTTTGAACTCGTCCGACATCTCTACCAAATTAAATTCGGCTCGCGAAAGGATGTCTAGGTAGAGTCCACCCATACTGTTGCGATTCAGGCCGAATGCCGCGATAGCCTTCACTCGGCCTTCCTCTACAGCACCTGCGACGTCGCCAATACCGATAGGGGAGACGTTGCTCTCCATCTCACTCCATAGGCCGACCTTCTTGAACAGCCGTTTGGTAAGGTCATGCATCCCCCACGCTGGTGGGAAGAGCCAGACGTCCTCGCCTGCGAGGTCATCATACGTTTCAATGCCGCTTCCTTCTACGGCGAGGATATGCATCTGGATGAGCGCCAGAGTGAACCCTTGCTGTCCTAAATTATCGACACTCCGCTCAGCGAATGCCCCAAGATCGTTGTGGGATAGCCAGTGAACGTACGATGCCGACGTGTAGCCATCAATTTGGTTGTCGTTGAAGAGGAACACGTTCGGCGGGAAGCCCGCCGTTGTTTGTCCCGTCAGCTCAACTGACTCGCCGACGTTGCTTACAACGGACTGGAGGGCCTGGCCGGTCGTCGCACTAACGGTGCCCTGAGCACCTAGGCCAAGTGAGATCGTAGTGCTTTGCTGGTTGCCTCCTCCATCGCCGCTACCGCTGTCATCGTTGTTTCCGCCATTGCTGTCACTGTCTCCGTTCCCGTCACCGCCGCCTACACAGCCCGCAAGTCCGGCCATGCCGGCGACTCCCGCTGACGCCGCTTTGAGGAACGCTCTACGGTCTTGCTGTCGGTCTCGCTGTCGGTCTCGCATATGTACAGGGTGTCAATTGTTCACATTCCATAATAAGTTTTCTATATAATTATGACAATATAGGTGGCCACGGAGAGTGACCGTTCCGACGGATGGTATAGATGCAAGGAGTCACTAGATTCGGTTGTCGCTGTGCCATTCTCAAAGACCCTCAAACCAAGTCAGGTGGCTGGTGGTTCACTCCAGAGTATCGCTATAGCGCGATGTGAGTGTACCGACATCCGACCCGAAGATGAGGAATTCAGTCTCACTCCGATATCGATTAAGGTCTTCCGGGGTTCCCGCGTACATCCCAAGGCCACAGTCGAGAGGTGCGACTCGCTCAAAGATTTCGTCCACCATTTCATCAACCGTCTCATCACCGATGGGAAGGTCGTGCGAAAGTGCCAAGTCGGCCGGTCCGACCATAATGCTTGTAACTGCATCGACCGATGCGATCTCCTCGACATTCTTCACGCCCGCCGGGGACTCGATCTGTGGGAGTAATACCAGATCATTATTCACCCACTCTAGGTACTCTTCTCGGTCTCGGTTTCCAAATCGGCCCGCACGGGTTGACATGGCATAGCTCCGGTTTCCCTGGTATCGAATCGCGTCGGCGATCTCGGTTATCTCGTCCGCTGTGTTCGTCTGCGGAATCATCAGCCCCTGAGCTCCTAGGTCAAGGATATTGACGAACAGACCTTGATTCGCTTTATCAATCCGAACGACGGATGGAAGCGAATTCAGTTCGCCTGCTCGAATCACGGACTCCATCGTCTCAAGATCGGGGGACGCGTGCTGGCGATCAATGAGCAAAAAGTCTAGTGGCGTGTGACCAAGTGCCTCGGCGACCATTGCGGAATTACTCTTGAAGAACGTCCCAACCGAGGCGGGCCGTTCGGCGAACAACTCGTTCATTTCTTTACCACCCATTCCGACCACCGATGAGAGATTTCGTGATAGTGGTTCTCCACCGCGACGTGATCGGGAAGGGGATCAAACTGGTCCAGACTGGCTTACAGTGCATATCCACTTTGAGCCAGAGAGTGGAAGCCGCATACCATTACAGATACAGGAAACATCCTCCGGATGATGGGTGGAAGTTCGGGGCGGACGCTGGCGGCCCCCGCTTCGAAACGCCTGGTCGAACTGTTTCTGCCCTATCGGTAGTGGGATTGCTTCAGTCGTTGGTAGTTACGAATTCTCGCTGGTAGTCCGTGTGTTCCGCATAATCTTCCCGCATCGGGAAGACGTCCAGGTTGATGACCGTTTCCTCACATTCAGGGTCCTGTTCGGCGTAGTGCTCCACGTCAGGAGGGATCAGGAACATATCTCCCTCGGAGACGTGGATACGCTCATCGCCCACGTTGTAATATACAGATCCCTGGATAATGTAGACAATCTGCTCCCAAGGATGACTGTGAGGATTCGTTTCCAGCTCGGTATCGGGTTCAATGGTTGCCGTGCTTAGCAGAGTATCCACCCCACGGAAGATGTGTAAATCCACTCCCTGGCGGATGTTGTAGGGCGGTATCTCGTCGAGATTGTACACGGCTGGTATCTCTTCCTCTTGGTATTCTTTGACCATACCGACTTGTCGGTTGCACAAGCCACTAATTAAGAGTTGTGGTCATCACAACTCGAGTTGACCAGTTGGGTGCGTCGCCGTTCACCATCCATACTTGGGTCGTAATCCGTCTCAGAGGGGTAGAATCGGCTTCTGAGGGGTCCGGTGACGAGGATTTATATATGATGGTCCCACTCAACTGAGGTATGACTGAGCAAAGCAGTCTAGAGAATGTAGTGGATCTGCACGGCCACTGTGGACCGTCTCCGTTCAAACGCCGTGTCGACGCCTATGAGTACGCTCGTGAGGCAGCAGAGGCAGGGATGGACGCAGTCGTATTTAAAGAGCACTTCATCCCGACTGTATATGGTGTCCCCTTCGTAGAGCGGTTACTCGAACGGGATGGACTAGACATTCTGCCGGTTGGTAGCGTTGTCCTTAACTACTGCAACGGTGGCTTCAACCCATTCATGGTCGAGACAGCTATCGATTATGGCGCGAAAGTGATCTGGGCACCAACTATTGATGCTCGCAATCACGGTGAGAAAACGGAGGGGGTCGGGAATTATGCATCACTCATTGGCGGCGGTACGGACAATATTGGCCCCGAATACGACGGGAAGACAGGCCTCTATGCACTTACTGGAAACGGAGAACTCAAGGATAATGTGCGTCTCTGCATCGAGAAAATCGTCGACCACGATGTGGCACTATTCATCGGTCACCTCACCTTTGAGGAGACGCGAAAGATGGTGCAGTATGCCGACGAGCTCGGACACGACAAGATGGTCATTGATCATCCGAACTTCTTCATCACAGACTTCGATCACGACCAGCAAAGCGAACTGGTGAGCATGGGTGCCTACATGAATCTCCCCTCTGCGGCATTAGGTCCGAAGGTCCACTGGCTGTCACCAGAAGAGTTCTATAACAGCCTCCGAGCCGTCGGTATCGATAATTGTGTCGTGTCTTCGGATGTTGGGCAACCAGGAAACCCGACATCTTCGGAGGCCCTCGAGTTGCTTCGTTCCAACCTGCTGGATGAGGGTCTCTCGCCGGAGGAATTCAGGACACTATCTGTCACTAATCCCAAGGCGATACTGGGTATCTGAACCCCAGCAGACTAGAGATAGAAGAGCGACTAGATTTCTGTGCTATTTAGCTCGATAATATTAGCGCTCCGTTTAAGCAGTTCGGGGTACTCCTCCTGCAGTTCCGACTGCGACATGCGGCTAGCTGGGCCGAGGATGCATAGCGCTCCCGCGACGTTATCACCAGTTCCGGTAAGGGCCACTGCAACACCCACGAGACCCAAGATATTTTCTTCGCGATTGAACGCAACGCCTTGTTCTCGGACCGACCTGATCTCTTCTAATAAATCGTCTCGATTCGTGATGCTGTTCTCAGTTTGAGGTTGGAGCCCATACTCGTCAATGTAGGTTTCAACCTCTTCATCCGTCCTGGCCGCAAGAATCGCCTTCCCAGCCGCTGTTACGTGCATTGGTGTACGATATCCCTCATAGAACGGCGTCTGAACGGCTTTACCGCCGTATTTAGCTGTGAGATTGTAGGCCAGACCATTCTCGGCTACACCGAAGTGTGCGATTTCTCCGGTTTGATCGGCTAGGTTCTCCAGTTCTTTTTCGACTACATCTCGAATCGGATACCGACGCTTTGCGGCCCGAGCAGTTTCGAGGAATCGAAGCCCGATTTGGTATTGATCTCGATCCCCCTTAACCACGTAACCGGCTTGACGAAGTGTGGTTAGATGGTTATAGACGGTCGTTTTGGAAGCCGGCACCTCGTTTGTAATCTCCGTAACGCCCGCACGGCCCATATCTTCGAGTGTTTTGAGGATTGCCATCGTGGTTTGGATTGCGTTCACCGGTTTGCCGGACGCGTTCTTCATAAGCAGCGTTAGTCTTCTCTGGTGTATAACTGTTTTGTCTGTCGAAATACATCGTGGTATACGTTTACATGCGCCACAGAGAAGCAGGATAATTCGCACCTGTTTTGCTCTGGTAAACAGACCCGTGTCACACTATCAAGAAAGTGCCAAGGATGTCGCCACGACTCCGGAATCTACCAATCTACGCAGGAGGGGGCGTACTCGGGATTCATGAACCAGTCTTAGGTGACTAGTTGAGGTTCTCTCGTTCTTCGGGTCGATTCGAAGAAGGACCAGTCGAAGGAAGTAGATATTGAGAGGCACGGTTAGAGGTGGTTACGAAACTGCGCAGAGACGCAGTAATGAGGTGCAGCCGGTATCACAGACTCACTCGCGTTATGTTTCATCTGATAAAACAGTGCACCGTCTGACCCAATATCCCATTCAAGGGATAGTACCTCCGGTCAGTTGCAAAAGAAGTAAATATAGGACCAAAGACCAAACATACATTATAAATAGTTGCCTTTGCTGCAGAGATCTTGAATCTCTTTTGGATGAAACCGAGTAGAATCGGCGAGTCATTTTTATTAGAGAGGCTGGAAGACAGTCATTCGATCACGGCTCCCGTTACAAAGATACGATTGTAACGCAGAAAGAGTGCTTCACTGTCTCTTCCACTCCCGTTACAAGGACAGGATTGTAACGCAGAAAGCGTACTTCACTATCTCTTCCCCTCCCGTTACAAAGATACGACTGTAACGCAGAAAGCGTACTTCACTGTCCCTTCCCCCTCTCTACACAAGGGCAGGTAGCCGATCCAGACCGGTTGGACTACAGCAATGAGTAATCCCCAAAGATATAGTAACCGTTAGAAGGCACTGTCTAGATAAGGAATGAGCAGGTCGAAGAGTTAGTGATCTATGCTACTCTCAAACCTGCTCAAAGAGAGTTTAGACACTGCTACGCTTGAATGTTGGCAGAGGGAGCAGACGGCGACGTTGACGAGACGCTTTGCGTCTCGTTCGCACACCAGAAACCAGAGGTTTCTGGGGACGTTCACGAGAGCAAAGCTCTCGTGCAGCCCATCAGAACGCGAAGCGTTCTGAGGACGCCCGTTAGGGCGTTCGCCGTCCGACTCCACGCTGCCGGTCTGTCGCTCAGAGAGACAGAAGCGATTCTCTGTCTCCTCGGCGTAGAACGCTCGTTTCAAGCGATTTTCCAGTGGGTACATCGGCTGGTTGACAGCGTGTCGGATCCGCCGACGGCGTCGCCTCAGGCGGGTTGTGTCCGCTGTCGGCCAGCCGATGTACCCAGTACCAAACAGCTTGGTGAAAGCGCTCAACGCCGAGTAATCGGAGAATTTCTTTTGTCTCTCTTAGTGATGCAGGTGGTCGCCTGCCTCGCCGAAGCCTCAACCCGTCTACGGTCCGGCTGGAAGGCTGGTGTTGAATTTCCAGACCTGTTGGCCGTCCTCGGGACGGGCGTGATACTCGCGCTGCTGGTGTTCGTCGCCGGCGCGTTCGCCATCGGCTACCTCCTCGGCGGCGCGGAAACCGGTCGCAAGTCGGTGTTGGGGCTCGGGACGGCACAGCGGAACATCTCCGCCGCGTTAGTCGTCGGCGCGCAGAACTTCCAAGACCCGGACGTGCTGACCATCCTCCTCGTCGGGGGCTAGTGATGCTCGCGGCGCTGATGGTCGCGGGCGGCGAACTCGGCAAACGAACTCCCCGGAAACAGAGCCGACCGGTTCAGAGTGTTGAGCCCGTCAACGACTGACATGGATAGGAACGCCGAGGCGGAGTTACTGCGACGGGGTACACCTTCGGTTATAATGTTATAAATTGGCACTACTAATATAGGATTGGGTGGAATAACGAACACACATATGTTCTGTGTTTCAATAGAGGAACGCTTATGAGCACAATATAGAAAAAATACCCACTTACTAGCAATAGTATTTTAAATAATATAGATTATTCAGATTATCTAAATTTGTTACCTATGTTCTGTCGCCGATCTTCGACACTAACATTTCTATAATTACACAATACAAATGCTCGGGAGGTACTGTGTCACCGTTCGTTTCGAGCGAGCGCCAAAGTACGACCACCGTAACGATTAGCTCGTCGTCGTCCGAAACACATCACGACGAGAGTCCCGCGTCGCGGACGGCTGGATTCAGTCCCGCGATGACTGCATTAGTTATCCAGAAGATTGCTCATCACCGGTCGAGATACCCGAACGATGATCACGAGTATCGTCGGAAGCGGAATCACCACCGGTTCATCGGGGAGAGCGGCGTCTCACTCCGAAAAGTCGGCATCACGATTGAGTCGTGGAGTAGTCAGGAGACGAGTTGGTCGATAATCTCTTCCTCTGCGGCCTGGGTCTTCATCTCCTCCCACGTCTCGAAATCAGTCCTGGCGGCGGTATACTCGTTGAGACGGTCACGCGAGATGTCCTGTGCGTCGTCGATGTCGTCGAACGCCCACGGACTCTGGGTACAGAACGCGTCGAACGAGTCGAACTCGGTGTGGTCGCGCATGAACGACTGCGAGAAGAGGGCGTCCGACTGAACACGGGTACCCGCCTGCAGTTCACCGATTCGGGTGAGTGCGTTCCCGACTCGCTCCTCGAGGTCCTCCAGCCCGGCAATCTGAAGTTCCATAGCGGTGGTGGCGTCTCGACGCGGGTAAAAGCCACGGCCACAGGGGTTCGACAGTCTGTCACGCAACAGGCGAAAAAGGAGCACGTCGAAGCCCGGCGACTCGATTCGACACGTCACGCCTGCTCGGGTAGCTGCTCCCACAACCCCGGCAGGTCGTCGATTCGCCGCCAGCCGGCGGCTTCGTCAATGTCCTCCTCGACGACGGTGATGTCTGTGAAGTAGTCGTCGAGAACCTCGACCCGTTCCATCGCCAGCGGTGGGGAGCAGTAGTCCTCTTCGACCCAGACTGCCTCTCCGCTCGTCGAATCGAATCGTGCGTTCTCCAGCGCCTTCGCCATCGCGCGGCCGAACGGCTCCAACGCTTCGATCTCGCCGCTTTCGAGTCGAGTTCGGAGGTCAGACAGTCGGTCACGCTTCGGACGGGCTTGAACGAATCGCTTGGCCATACCCACACAGACGGACCGGTCACTATTCAACCTTCGAGCGTGTCGCAACTCAGTCGTGGTCGACGAGGAGATCGGCGTTCCGAATTGGGTCGTGAGGTGAGTGATTATGATGACGAGAGCGAGGCGGTACGCCGTGTTCAAGGTAAGACCGCACCAGTATTGCAGTACTCTTCAAAACAGCGTCGTGTCCCGGCCGAGGGCCGAGTAATCCATAGCAGTTGTGTTCGTCCCGTCTCGTAGAAAAGACGACTCCTCCAGCCATGTCCAGTTGGTGGTTATATCACCGCAACTATCCACCTCGGAGGCCGTTCACACTGTAGTCCGGAATCTCCATTTGAATGTGCTCACTGGCGTCGTACTGCGATGACTGTGAGCAGTATCGCCACCACCGCACCGACGAGACCAAATCCGGGACTATCTACGTCGGTCGAGAACGGAGTCTCCGTTGAATTATCACTAGCTGCACCTTGCACGTTCTCGGATGTGACGACATCTGTCGGCGTCGAGGCTCCCGCCGCTTCCGACGCTTCGACAACTACGGTCTCGGTGACGTTCGCTGTTTGACCCGCGTCGTTGGTCACCGTCAACTCGACTGGGTACGTGCCCGGTTGGTCGAGGACCATCGTCACAGTCTCACCAGACTGCTGACGTCCAGCCACCGACCACTCGTACCTGACGAGTGCTCCGTACGGCGTCGACGACTCGGTCGCGTCGAGCGCGAACGCTTCACCGACCGCGACCGTTGTCGGCATCGACGAGAGCGTTGCCTCGGGTGTACCGACAAGCGTGGCTGAAAACGGAGAGAACCCAGTCGTCGTGGCTTCGACCGTGACTGTGCGATTCGTCTGGTTCACGACAGTCGTATTCAACAGACGCCAAGTCCCGTTGGCGTGATGAGCGACTCGGATGGCGGTTGCAGCCGCGCCCGCGGTCCGCACATCTGCCCGCGGGAGCTGTAGTTGAACGGTTGCAGACGCGTTTTCGGCCGGTGGCGACCCGGTTAGCTGGAATGCGACGAGCGACTGTCCGGGGAGGGCCTTGGGTACTGATTCACTCGTGGCAAATTCGACCACAGTGAAGTTGCCTCGGACCTCCGCATCGGCTCCGAATTGAATCCGAGACACGGTCGTGTTCTGCGTGAAATTCACCGAGACAGGTCCGGACTGATTTGTCGGAAGCGACACTCGCTCGGCGTACGTCGGCGTCGCGTTCGCAGGCACGCCGAACCGTTGTCGAATTGCAGACGCGTTCTCGAGTATCGTGCGTTCGCTATCGCCGGTTCGTTGGACAGTAAGTGTGACCGTCGCCTCGTCCGTCTCACCGTCTTCGTCGCTCACCTCATACGTGAACGAGTCCCTTCCGGTGAACCCGTCGGTTGGCGTGTAGGTGAACGACCCGTCCGAAGCGAGGTCGAGCACACCGTTCATTGGGTCGCTCACGACCGACACCGAGAGGGAGTCCACCGCGTCGTCGGGGTCGCTATCGTTAGCGAGGAGTCCGCTCTCGGTCGTCACGTCGAGTCGCGTCTCCGCGGAAATGCTGTACGAATCGTTGTTCGCAGACGGTGCGTCGTTCGAACTACCCCACGTAGCGCCGCCACCGCCACCGACTTTCTGGACCGTCACGTTCAGCGCACCCGTGTCGGTATTACCGCCGACATCCGAGACGTTCAGCGTGACGGTGTAAGTACCGGGGTCGGCGTAGGTGTGATTCGGCGTTGGGCCGGTCGCAGTCGGCGACCCGTCACCGAAGTCCCACAGATAGGACGTGATGCCGACGGTGTCGGTCGATGCTGAACCATCGAATGAGACCGGACTGTTCTGGTCTGCCGGGTTCGGATTACTTGTTGGCATGGCGACGGGTGCGCTGGTATCAATGACGAAGGTCTCGCCGGTCGTGTAACTCCCGTCGGCGCTGCCGGATTCTCCGCCTTCGACCAATCGATTACCGTCACTATCGGTGATACTGTCGTCGTCAACGAGATCGAGTCGGAGGGTCCCGTCGGTCGAGATGTTAGTGACGGAGACGACGTAACGAACGTCACCCCCGGCTACAGACACATCGCTGTCGGCGTTCGCCGTCGGCGTACTGTCGGTCCTCGTTAGCGCGAAATTACTCGCATCGACACCGGAGACGGATTCCGAGAACAGCACGGTGAACGTCACGTTCTCAGAAGTAGTCACTCGGTTAGTCGGGCTGTTTCGAGTGACGGATTCGACCACCGGCTTTGCGATACCCTGCGCTCGCAGCTGGTCACCCCGGTTGATCGACCGCAGTATCGGGTAGCCGTCCGCCGCCGCGTCGGTGTCCTCGCTCTCGACGGTCTCCCACGTATTCGTGAAATCGAGGCCGGGCATGTTCGCTTCCGCGCTCGTGCCCTGCATCTCGGGAGCGGGGTCGGTGTCGGCCGTCGCGCCGAAGCTGCTGACGTTGGTCACAGTTATCGGGTTCCATCCATCGCCCGTACTTACAGTCTCCTCGTTCGTCGTACCCACGTCCCAGTAGGCCTGCTCCACGGTGACAGGCTCAACAGCGGAGCCGCCGACGAGGCCACCGATACCTTGCGTCTCGTCGTCGATGCTGAGGGCACCGGTGGCGTACGAACGCCGAACCATCCCTCCAGAGTCCATCTGGAACGACCCGAGCAGTCCACCGACGTACCAGCTCGCAGTAACCGTGCCCGTGGCGTAGGATTCCGCTATTGTTCCCGTGGAGACGCCGACGAGTCCGCCAGCAGAAGCACCATCGAAACCGCCCCCTTCTCCGACGACGGTTCTTGCAGCGAAAGAGCGATTGACCGCTCCCTGATTGAAACCGACCAGTCCGCCAATCCAATCGGTCCCACGAGTGCGCTCCCCGCTCACGGAGGAGCGACGAAGCGTCCCATCGTTCCGGCCGACCAGGCCACCAACCCGCTCGTGCCCGGTGGTCGCGCCAGTGGCGTGGGCGTCCTCGATCGTCCCCTCGTTATATCCAGTGAGTTGTCCGACCCTTCTCGTTCCGGTGACGAACCCGCCCGCGAGAGTGACGTTCGTGATCGTTCCTCCCGAACCGACCTCACTGAACAGACCGACGGAGTACGTCCCTTCTCGGTCGATAGTGAGTCCCGAAACCGTGTAGCCGCTTCCGTCGAACGTCCCGGTGAATTCGTTGTTTTTGTCCCCGATTGGGTCGAACCCAGCGCCGCCGTTCCAACTGTTCGTCTCGCTCGCGTTGATGTCTTCGGTCAGAACGTAGTTGTTCCCGAGTCCTTGGTTCTCGAGACACTGGAGTTTGTCGAGGCTGTCGACCTCGTAGTAGGTCTGCCCCGAAATAGTCTGGTTGGTCCACGAAATGGCGCTACACTGCGAGGCGTCCGGCATGTCGGCGGTTGCCGCCCCTGAAAAGGCGGTGACACCGACAAGCAACGAAACGATGAAGAATGTTATTACCACGAGTACCCGTCGACTGCCCATCGTACCCATTCAAACACTTACTCCGTCTAATCTCCGGCTGCGTCGACCGTGGTCGACAGCCGCCCGTAATGCGCTTCCACCCATATATTCAGTAGGGGTTAATCCGCAATTATAGTCATCGGCTGAGATGATGTTTCACGGCGTGAGACACCTGTCACCCGAACAATCAGAACCATTGCCACGGACACCGGAGAGAACTAAATACTTAGTAATAATACAATAGATAGTAAACGTTCTCAAAAATAAACTAATATTTGTTTATTTTGATTTTGCCACGACTTTGAACATATTAGCATGGTAGAGGTGTCCAATACATACAATATTATAATACCTTCTACGAATTATGAGTACAGGCGAGTTTACGTTGAAGATATGAGATCGCTTTTGATCTGGCTTCGTCCGACAGGGTCACACTCAATCCACATCGAAAAGAGTGGTCTAATACATGTATCAGTCGTCGAGAAACACGACGTCTGAGAAAGGCATTCTATAGTCGGGAGAAAATATAGTCACTAGATCAACACTATTCGTTCCAAACAATTTGAAATCTGAGTCTACTTTCGCCCCCAACAGTATTGTGTTATGAAAGAAATATTATCTGCTATCAGTTTGATAGCAATCTCGTTGATAGCAACTGCTTCAAGATTTCCTAACGTGGGTTGCAACCAATGCCAGACAGCCCACACAACAATTACTAAACAACCTAGTGAGGCTGTTCAACGCGAGCTAGATTTCGAACGCACTAAGGGTACCCGCAGAACGCTTCGTGTTCTGGAGGCCACATACGAGCAGATCTCGCCTATACCGTACCATGCATTCACGCTAATTTCTAAACCCGCCGCAACACACTCGTTGAGAGCCCCACGAGCGTCACGACCAATTTTTCTCAACGACCTAGTCCTTCAGAAATAGCGTAACTAGACAGTACTCGGCACACAGCTCAGATAACGAAATACATGTGACACTGATTGAGATAGACGAAGTGGATGCTGGTCGCCTAAACTACTGAAGTGCGGCTTGTTGGTCCTGAGTTACGATTCGGTTGAGTGTTCGGGTCATTTCGTTCTGCACGATCATGTACGCTTCGTCGACACCCATGCCCGGCCTAGCGAGCAGTTGAATCGGCTGAGTGGCGAGGGCGACATGCGTGCAGACGCGTGCGGAGACATCGGTTTCCGCACAGCTACCTCCGAGATACGCATCCGTGCCGGTCCCCTCACAGTATTGGACCGCAGCAATGCTCTTTGTGAGTTCACCGAGATCAGGCGTCTTGATCTGCACGACATCCACTGCGTCGGCATCGACGAATGCGGTGATATCGTCATAGGTGTTACACCACTCGTCCGCGACGATCGAAACTGGAACGGCTGCATCGGCGAGTCCATCTCGGAGCGCCCCCAGTACGGTGATCTGTTCGCCTCTAGAGTCGGCTTCGATCGGGCTTTCCACCTGAAGTGTGTACGGTGCTGCGGCTTCATGGAGCGCAGCGAAGTACTCGACCACCTCGGGACGACCGTACGGCGGACCAAATATCTCTCCAATAGTCCCGTATACGTCTACGTGAAACACCGGCTCATATCCGGGTGCACCGAGTTCCGCCACTCGGTCACTCAACCACGATAGATACTCCAAAAGCCGCTCCCCACCGCGTCCTGTTTTCTCGGCCGAGTTGAAAAGCCCATGTGGCAGTACCGGGACACCTTTGAGAATCATCTTCTCCGCATTTCGACGCCGGCTGTCGCCTGTCTGCGTGAAAATTGGAACCGGCTCAAGAGTCTGAGACAAGCCGTACTCGTCGAGAATCACCTCGGTCATTGTCGTTGAATGGGCCTCTGCCGCCGCAGCAAGTAGCGCCTGGGAAAATCCGTAGCGAACTGCGGTGTGAAGTGGGTCACCTGATTCAGTGCTGTCTTGGATGGCTGCCACGTTGTCGGTGAAATTACCCGCATCCCGACCGACGAGCGCATCAGAGAGTGTCGATTCTACGAGGTCAGCATGAGTTTGTGCGTCGAAGAATAAGTCACGCCCACCGAACCCGGAATACTGAACTGCTGCGCAGTCACCAATTCCATAGCGCCCGTTGTCCAGCTCAATGACGATACTCAGAGCCTCGGCCGGTTGCCGAACCCGTGAGAAGCCGTCGGTCACTGGCTGCCCTGTATAGGAGAACCCATCTGCCGTGGCGTTCCGAGTGATGGCCTCTTTATCATCGAAATAAAAACCACCGGCTGTCGGAATCGCGCTAACGTCTGCTATTGTTGGCATACTACATCAACGACCATGTTTGACGGAGGATATATACGTGTCGCTATGACAGACGGTCAGTAGTCAATCGACGTGATCCATTAACCGGGTCGACGAGTTCGGCGTGAACAGAGATGCTTCCCCTAGATTCGATTGCTCAGTAGAACGACCACAATATTCTATAATACGTAGAATTTCTTTCGTGCTTCGAATGCGTGTACAGTTGGCAACGGCACCATCTGTACCCGATAGATTACACACATATTCGTGTAATCTTTGGATTCCCGATCTCTTGTGTTGTGTCTGATCCGCTCATGAGGGATGATACTGAATACGATTGTCCGGGTTAGCTGTACGCCTCGTCGTTAGCGAGCTCAGCACGGGTGAGTCCACAAACCATGGAACTAATCGACTGGTCCCACCCACGGGTGAACAAACGGTTTCCGGTTCGGAGCGTGGGTAGTACCACTCGATTACTGAGTTCCATAATTCATATAATCCCTCAGTGAGAGTGCTAGACAATGACTGATGACACACAACTGTTGACGACAACCAACACATCGCTGGCGGTGATTGACGCGCTCGTACAGCTAGACGGTGCGACAGCGTCGGAGGTTGGTGCCGAACTAGAAATGTCCGAAAGTACAGTGTACAAGCATCTCCATACCCTGTCAGAACACGGGTACGTCGTCTCACACGGGGGCGAGTACGAACTTGGCGGGCGGTGGTATCACCTTGGAATGTACGTGCGGAACCGAAGCAAAGTGTACGAACTCGCCGGCAAGTACGTCACCGACCTCTCGGAGCGATCGAACGAGGAATCTGATTTCGGTGTCGAGGAAAACGGTCGGATCGTTACATTCTACAACTCGGTTGGAAGCTCCGCGTCACCGAGCTCCCGCCTCAATAACTACGAATACATGCATGCGACTGCCATCGGCAAAGCAATTCTCGCTCGACTCCCCGAGTCACGAGTCGACTCGATTATCGACCGGTGGGGACTCCCCGAACTCACAGAGCACACGATTACCTCCCGAGCGGCGCTCGACGAAGAACTCACACGAGTACGAGAGCAGGGGTACGCGATCAACGACCGAGAGTCGATACCGGGAAAACGCGTTACTGGTGTTGTCGCCGAAGACCCGTCGGGTGGGATCATCGGCGGGTTCACGATTTCCGGTCCGGAGTACCGGACTGAAGACGCCGACTTGCACCGAACATTCCCAGACATTCTCCGACGAGTCGTTTCGAACTTCGAAGACGAACTCGAATCCCAGGAGCTGGTATAGTTGCGAGGAGACACGGATGATTCCATCCGTCAAGCAGGTTTTTACTGAATCATAATTCATATCACGATGTCTCCGGAAGTGAGAGCTATGCCGTCTGTAGGAGTCATCGCCACCGGTGGAACGATAGCGAGTACTGCGACCGAGAATGGAGCAGTGCCGACGGAGTCCGTCAAAGGGCTCATCCAGTCGTACCCGTTTGCCGTCGATGAAATCGATATTCAAGTAGAACAGGTCGCACAAGAACCCAGTTCGGAGCTGACGATTAGTGACCTCGTTGCTCTCCAAAAGCGCGTTCGAACCGTCGCTCACGAGGTTGAGGGTATCGTCATCCTTCACGGAACGGATACGATCGAAGAAACCGCGTATTTCCTTGATGTCGTCTTAGACGTAGATATCCCGGTCGTGCTCACGGGGTCTCAACGGACGCACGACCAGATTAGCCCCGATGGCCCAGCGAACGTGAAGGGGAGTCTTCAAACAGTCGCGCATGGTCACGTCAGTGACGGCGTGTTTGTATTTTTCAACGACCAACTACACGCAGCGAGAGCCGTCAGTAAAGTACATAGCAGCAATCTCGCCGCGTACACATCCGGTGATTATGGACTCGTCGCCGAGCGCACGCCTGACGGTCTCTGGTTTTATCGCCAGCCGGAGAGCCTCTCGAAGACGATTCCAGTGACCGAGATAACGGCGACAGTGGAGTTGGTGACTGTCTCCACGGACACAGGTGGCGAGCAGATTTCGAATGCAGTCGACCGAGGCGTCGACGGTATCGTGGTAAACGCACTCGGATTAGGAAACGTTCCGCAGGCGGTTGCGACTGCGATTGCATCCGCAATCGAACAGGGAGTAACGGTCGTCGTCACAACCCGTTGTCGAACCGGAGCCGTGTCTCCAGTGTATGGTTCTGATGGTGGGGCCAAGGTACTCCAGGAGGCAGGAGCCCTCTTTGAATCGAACCTCTCTGCCCACAAGGCCCGGCTGAAGCTACTCGCTGCACTCTCAGCCGAGGAGACTGATGAAGATATCCGAGCCGTATTCGATCCCCACCGATACGACGGTCACGGATACGTGGACACCGAGATTTTGTAGCCCGTACCCCGGAGTTCACGCAAACGAGATACTCAGTTCACGTTCAACGGCCGGTTCTCCCTTCGCGTAGATTGTCTAGGGCGTTGCGGAGCGAGATGTGACGACCGTTCCGTCGTGAAAGACAATGATGAACCGAAATCTATTTATTGGATACTATGAGAACTATTCTCTGTCATGCCCGGAGAAGCATACGGCTTGATAAGCTTACTTCCAGCGTTAGTTGCGATTGGACTCACACTAGCGTCACGACAGGTCCTGCTGTCGCTGTTTGCAGGAATCTGGCTCGGCGCAACGATTCTCGTCGGATACAATCCTGTTTCGGGGAGTGCTCGTGCGTTGGAGTTCGTGGTATCGAACGTCACCGCGACGTGGAACATGAAATTACTGTTGTTTACCCTCCTTGTGGGTGCGATGCTTGGGATGATATTCCTCTCGGGAGGCATGTCCGCACTAGCAACCCGCATTGCCAAGCGGATTCAGACCCGAAAACAGGCCGAGTTGGGAACGTCGATACTCGGGATGTTAATCTTCGTCGACTCCTATGCGAGCACGATGATTACTGGCTCGGTGATGCGCCCGATCACCGACGAGTTCGACGTCTCACGGGAGAAACTCGCCTACATCCTTGATTCGACGACATCGCCGACCGCGTCTATCGCTGTGGTATCGACGTGGCTAGGATTTGAGGTTGGCCTGATTAAACAGCAGTTCACCGAACTTGGGATTCAGGCTGATCCATTCGTGATGTTCTTGCAATCGATTCCGTTCCGATTTTACAGCCTGTTGGCAATCGCGCTCGTGTTCGTTGTCATCATCACAGATTGGGACTTCGGACCCATGCAGGCTGCTGAGCGGCGTGCAGAGCGTACTGGAAAAGTCCTCCGCGATGGGGCCGACCCACTCATCGAGACGCAAGAAGACGACATTGTCACGCCTGACTCGGTCTCCCCGCGATGGTGGTACTTCGCCGCGCCGATCGTCTCCCTCGTGGTTGTGACAGCGATAAGCCTCCTGTACACCGGCGGTCTGACCGTCAGTGGCTTCTTTGGCCCGCTCACAAACGGGAATATCGATGGAAGCACTACTGCACTTGTGGATTCGATTTCGAATGCATCCACGGCGAACGCCATTCTATGGGCAGCGTTCTCAGGCGTTGTGACTATTTTCAGTATCCTCGTTGGCCACGCACGCGTCGGTCTCGAACCGATTTCCGACGCAATCTTCGAGGGGTTCAAGATGGTGATGTTCCCTGTCGCCGTCCTGTCGCTCGCATGGTCGATTGGTGCAGTTTCCCAGTCGATGGGTGTCGGTCCGTACATCGTAAGCGTCGCAGAAGGGGTTATCACCCCCGCAATGCTTCCGGCGATCGTCTTCATCGTCTCGGTAGTCATCTCGTTTTCCATCGGCACATCGTGGGGGACGATGGGTATCCTGTTCCCGGTCGCAGTTCCTCTCGCACACACGCTCGGTGCGCCGCTGCCATCCGCAATCGGCGCGATCCTGACCGGGGCACTCTTCGGTGACCACTGTTCGCCGATCTCGGATACGACCGTACTCTCGTCGATGTTCGCAGCGAGTGACCACGTTGACCACGTCAACACCCAGATACCATACGCGGTCTTGGCAGGAGCTATCGCTACTGGGCTCTTCCTCGCAAGTGGTTACGGAATCCCCGCTGTCCCCGCACTCATCGTTGGACTTGTCGTACTCGTTGCCGGAGCGTACGTCTTGTCCGAACACGTTAGTATCGCGCGGTTCACGGTATACGATTCCGATGCAGACTTCGGTGCCGATGATTGAGTAAGCATGTAGATGACAAGGTTCGATCGGTACAGACCGCTCGTCTCCCGTGCATCAGAAGGGGCCACAACGGCTTGTGTGCTGGACACCCCTCTGTACTGGGGACGACGTCTGCTCCTCGATCAATGTCGCTCTGTTGGCCCCGAGTTCGTGGGCACCTGATGCAACTGTTTTTGAATATGAATGGAGTATGAGATGGGTTGGTTAAACAACTAGTGGTCTGTGTAACTACGGTTGAATGTCGGATCGCACAGAGATGTGAAACCCGACCACGTTTTCTATTCAATCATACAAGTTAATGTCGTTTTCAACACACAATTGAAACTCGATACTTCTAGCTAGTGATCTTCCCAAGGTGGGTTCGTGCCTCGAGGTTTGATGTGTTGTTGGTGGCATACTATTGTGTTAGTAATACAAAATAGTGTGAGCGATTTCCTACTTGCGTACCAACGAATTATGGACGGTTCAATCTGCATATTGGCAGTACAGAAAAGACGTTTCGATACGATTTCGATCGAAGCGATCAACGCAACCATTCAATCCTAATCAAAAGAGTATAATTCTCTAGTTGTAGTATTTAAAGAGAGATGTAGTGTCAAAAGGATAGTTTCTGCACGCTAATCCAAAAACACAGAAGCCAAAGTGGCCGATCTTTATCTATATGATACAATATTATGAATCAACTATACATCGATTTTATTGTATTGTATACACAATACTTCTCGCCAATGATTTTGACCGCGGCCCCGTCAACCAGACCTGCCTCGGCGTTGGCTCAGGTAGAGTGCAACCACGTTCTAGCAGAATTCACAATTTGAAATGTTTTTTAGATATCTCACCCAAGGGTACTGTCTAGTTAGTCGCCTCCTCGACCGGTGTTCGTCCGTCGAGCGCTTGATGCGGTCTTTGAAAGTTGTAGTATTGCGCAAATTGTATGAACCACTCGCGGACGCTTCCGTGACTGCCCACCCACGAATTATGGAAGCGGTCGACTCGCATTTTGAGGGTGTGAA
>NZ_JAMYJY010000050.1:0-25276 GCF_024136985.1 Haloferax sp. AB510 | reverse complement strand
CGAGTCGTCGGCGGGGTCGGTCGCGCCGCTCGCCCGCCGTATCGCCGCGGCGACCCGCGCGACGCTCCAACCGCTCGCCATCGTAGACGGTCGCGATGCCGCAATCGCGTCGCCGGAGAACCTCCGAGCGCTCGAAACCGAAGCGCGAGCCCGACTGAACGACGTCGTCGCCGCGGCCGCGAGAGACGCCGTGGAATCCGGAGGAACCGTCCAAACCGGCGAGCCCGCGGCCGAACTGCTGGCACACGTCGAACGGGTGGGGGCCGACGCGGTTGTCCTCGATGTCGCGGGGGCCGGCGGCGGAACCCGGCGAACCCGGCGCACGGAACACCGCGCCGGCGGGGTCGTCGCCAGTCGAGTCGTCCGCCACGCGGGAGTTCCGGTTCTCGTCGTCCCGAGCGGGAGTAACGGTGCAAAACGCTGAACTAGTTTTTAGAAGTTCCATTCAATTTATACGTCCCCACTACTCAGGGTAGCGTGTTGATTGTACGTTCAGTCAGCCGCCGTTCGGCGTGGACGTACGACCGCGTTCGTCTCTCCCCCATCCCCACCGGCGGACGCGATTCAACATCCGCACTCCACCACCCCTCTACACTCCATGAAACTCTCACGTGCACTCGTGGTCTTGCTGGTCGTCTTGGTCGCCGTACCGAGCCCAGCGATGGCCGGTATCGTCGGCGAACCGAACCTTCAGGCGTACGCGCCGAGCAACAAACTCGTTCCCGGGCAGGAGACCTCCCTGAATGTCGTCGTAACTAACTACGGCGGCGACAGCGAATACCGGAAGTTCTCCTCGGCCGAAAGCGCCGCGTCGCTGAGCGACCAGCAGCGCTCGGCGCTCGAAGCCCAGGTCAAATCGACGCGGAACGTCAGGCTCACACTCGAATCCGGTGACGCGCCGGTCGAGGTGAACACCGCGACACTCCCGGTCGGCGACATCCCGCACGCGACCCAGCGGGACGCCTCGTTCTCCGTCTCAGTCAAGGAGAACGCCACGCCGGGGACCTACGAGATGACGCTCGTCGCGAAGTACGAACACGACTCGTCCGTCCGCGACGACGGTGACGTGCAGAACGAAGAGGAGAACACCGAAGAGATTCCCGTGACCGTCGTTGTCGAGCAGGCCCCGCGCTTCGAGGTCGTCTCCGTGAACACGACCGCGCAGGTCGGCGGCAGCGGGACGACCACCGTCACGATGCGCAACGTCGGGACGCTCCCCGCGTTCGACTCCTCCGTCACCGCGACCTCGCAGAACCCCTCGATAACGTTCGGTCAGTCCGCCTCCGCGACTCGGTACGCCGGTTCGTGGGGCGTCAACGAGACGCGCCGGATTGAATACGAGACGAGCGTCGCGTCCAGCGCCGCCGTCCAGCAGTACGCTCTCTCGCTGGGGGTGAGCTACGAGGACGAAGACGGCGTCGCCAAGCAGTCGAAGAATATCGCCACCGGCGTGAGGCCGGTGGCCGAACAGGAGTTCTCCATCGACGCCGAGCAGTCGACGCTCCGCGTCGGCCGCGAGACCACCGTCAGCGGAACGCTCACGAACGACGGCCCGCAAACGGCTCGCGACGCCGTGCTCACTATCTCCTCGAAGTCGCCGAACACGAACATCAAGGAGACCGAGTACGCGCTCGGCACCCTCGGAGTCGGCGAGTCCTCGGACTTCTCGTTCTCGGTCGAAGTGACCGACTCTGCGGACGCCGGCCAGCGGCAACTGAGCTACACGGTTGAGTACCGAAACTCCGAGGGCGACACCCAGCAGTCGAAGTCTCTCCTGATGAACGCCGAGGTGAAACCAAAGCAGAACCTCTTCGGCGTGACCACGAAGAACGGGAGCATCGAGGCGGGCGGCTCGCAGACCGTCACGCTCGTCGTGACCAACAACGGCGACGAGACCTACCGCAACATCGACGCCAAAGCCTTCGCCGACAGCCCGCTGTCGCTTACCGACGACACCGCGTTCATCCAAGAACTCGGCCCCGGCGAGTCAACCGAGATTCCCCTCGAACTGAGCGTCGGTTCCTCGGCCAACCCGAAGGTCTACTCCTTCGACATCGACTTCCAGTACGAAAACGAGGACGGCGAGCGCAAGCTCTCCGACCAGTATCCGGTCGCTATCGACGTCACCGAAGCGAGTGGCGGCGGCGGCCTCTCGATGCCCCTCGTCGGCGGTCTCGTCGTCGTCGGACTCGGCGTCGTCGGCTTCCTCTGGTACCGCCGCTAACCGCCCCACTTTCCCCCCACAATGATAGACTACGAAGTGTACGTCGACCGCCTCGGCGGGTTCATCGTCGAGAACCCCGGGAGAGTCGTGGCGCTGTTCTTCGTGCTGACGCTCGTCTTCGGGGCCGGACTCGGAAACATCTCGACCGACTCCGGCACCTCGCAGTTCACCGAGGACTCGCCCGCACAGGAAGCCCTCGACGACGTCAACCGGGAGTTCTCACCCGCGTTCGAGACGAGTTCGGGGAGCACCCAACTCATCCAACGGGACGATAACGTCCTCTCGAAACCGGCGATGCTCGACATGTTGCGGCTCCAAGAGCGCATCTTGAGCCGGCCCGACCTCCGGGCGACCTCCGCGTCGAGCGTCGCGTCCACGGTCGCCCAGACGCTCGACCCGTCGGCGACGACCATCGACGAACAGATAGACGCGCTCGAATCGGCCTCGCCGAGCGAGGTCCGCGCCGCGGCCAAGCAGGCGACCGCGAGCCCGCAGGTCTCGTCGCTCCTGAGCGACGACTTCAACCGCCAGTCCGTCGAGGCTTCCTCGACTATCGGCGTCGTGAGTCACGAGGTTCCCGGCCTCTCGTCGAGCGCCGGCACCTCCGGAACCAGCCCGATGACGGGCATCCAAGAGGAGATTCAAACGATGACTTCCGTCTCGGACAGCGACATCCGCGTGTTCGGGAGCGGCATCATCTCCAGCGAGTTGGGCAACGTCATCGCCGACTCGCTCTTACTCGTGGTTCCGGCGGCGGTGCTCCTCATCTTCGGGTTCCTCGTCGTCGCCTACCGCGACCCCATCGACCTGCTCCTCGGCGTCGTCTCGCTCATCATCGCCGTCGTCTGGACGTTCGGGTTCATGGGCCTCGCGGGTATCGCGTTTAGCCAGATGCTCATCGCGGTGCCGCCGCTGTTGCTCGCGGTCGGCATCGACTTCGGGCTTCACGCGGTGAACCGCTACCGCGAAGAGCGCGTCAAAGACCTCGCGCCGGTCCCCTCGATGCGGACCACCATCAAACAGCTCTCGGTCGCGTTCTTCATCGTCACCGGCACGACGGTCCTCGGGTTCCTCGCGAACGCCACGAGTGACCTCGCGCCCATCCGCGACTTCGGTCTCGTCGCGGCGGTCGGCATCATCTTCACGTTCCTCGTCTTCGGGGTGTTCCTCCCCGCGGCGAAGCTCTACGCGGACGAACTCCGCGAAAAGTACAACGTCCCCGAGTTCGCCTCCCAACCCCTCGGAAGCGAGGGCGGCCTGCTCGCGCGGGTCCTGTCGGGTGGCGTCATCATCGGTCGGAAGGCCCCGCGGGCGTTCCTCGTGGTCATCCTGCTCACGACGGTCGTCGCCGGCGCGTACGGGACCGGCGTCGATACGACGTTCTCCCAGGAGGACTTCCTTCCGCCGGAGGACCAACCCGCTTACCTCCAACAGCTCCCAGAGCCGTTCAAACCCGGCGTCTACACCGTCACGAAAGACCTGAACTTCCTCGAAGACAACTTCGAGAGCACGCAGGGTGACAGCGTGACAATATACGTCGAGGGACAGTTACGGCAGGACTCGTCCCTCGAGATGATTCACCGCGCCGGCGAGGACCCGCCGGAGTCGTTCGTCACCGACGACCGGCGTGCGGAGACGACGAGCATCGTCACAGTCATCCAGAGCTACGCGGAACAGAACCCTGAGTTCGCCGCGCTCGTCGCCCGGAACGACGCCGACGGTAACGGCGTCCCGGACGACAACCTTGAGACGATATACGACGAACTCCTCAGTTCGCCGGTCTCCGACCAGGCGTCGTCGTACATCACAGAGGACTACCGCAAGACTCGCGTGGTCTACACCGTTGAGGGCGACGCCACACAGGACGCCATCGTCGCAGACGGGAAACTCGTCGCCGAGCGTCTCCGTATGGACGCCACGGCGACCGGGAGCACCGTCGTCTTCAAGGGAGTCTCCGACACGATCTTCCTGTCGGCCATCGAGAGCCTCGCCGTCGCGCTCGCCGCGACCGCGCTGTTCCTGGTGTTTATCTACCAGATGCTTGAAGGACAGTGGACGCTCGGCGTGGTGAACCTCGTGCCAATCATCGTCTCCATTGCGCTCCTCGCCGGGACGATGCGCTATCTCGGCATCCCGCTGAACGCGTTGACGGCGACGATTCTCGCTATCGCCATCGGGCTGGGCATCGACTACTCGGCCCACGTGGTCCACCGGTTCGCCGACGAGTACAACGCCGAAGGCCACGACCTCGACGAGGCGCTTCGGCTGACCGTCGGCGGGACCGGGGGTGCACTCACCGGGAGTATGCTCACCACGACCACGGGCCTCGGCGTCCTCGCCATCGCCATCACCCCCGTCCTCGGACAGTTCGGGGTCGTGACCGCGCTGAGTATCTTCTACTCGTATCTCACCGCGCTCCTCGTCACGCCCTCGGCCATCGTCCTCTGGGAGCGGTTGACCCAGCAGGACACCGCCACCGCGGCACCAACGTCCCCCTGACGCATCGCCTTCCAACCCCCACGCTGACGCACCGCCTTCCCAAATTCAGTTTGCCCCTGCCCCGGCCCCCACGCCCGCATCGCTCGCAGACCAGCCCACACGGACGAACCGCACGCCAAACAGCCCGCGAGGAACCGCGCGTCGAGCAGCCCGCGACGAATCGCACGCGACCTGACGCCGACTCCCACGACACACCACGAACGGAACCCTCATGAGCGAGAATCAATCGAGTCCACGTATGTCCGCACTCACGAAGGTCCGCCCCTGGATCGCCGCGATACTCGGGCTGGCGATTACCGGACTCGGCCACCTGTACCTGCGGCGCTGGCGACGGGCCGCGATGTGGGTGCTTCTCACCCTCGCGGTGTCCGCGCTGTTTGTCCCCCCGGAGGCGCTCGAATCACTGTCCAACGCCGGGACGATGCCGCCGTCGGAGTTCGTATCGGTTCTCACGGAACTGCTTCCCATCCTCGCGGTGAGCCTCGTGAGCGTCCTCGACGCCTTCTTCATCGGCCTACAGCAGGCCGCCGAGGCTCAGGCGGAGGCGGACCGCGATGCCGCCGAAGCCGACGACTCGGCGGCGGCCGTTTCCGACCCCAACTCGGACGCCGTCACGTGCCCCGAATGCGGCCGCGAGGTCGACGCCGACCTCGATTTCTGCCATTGGTGTACCACCCGCCTCGACGAACCAACTGACGACTGAGAACCCCAACGAGACACATCATGGACGACGACCGAATCGACACCGGCCGAAGCGAGACCGAGCAGGCGATTATGGACGCCACGCTCCGGGCGCTCGCGAAACACGGCTACGCCGACCTCTCGATAAAGAACATCGGCACGGAGTTCGAAAAGAGCACCTCGCTTCTGTACTACCACTACGAGAACAAAGACGAACTCCTGCTCGCGTTCCTCGACTACATCATCGACCTGTTCGTCGAGACCATCGACCCGGAGGCCGACGACCCCGACACCGAGCTTCGCGACTTCGTCGAGTACGTCCTCCCCCCGGAGGGTAACCTTTCGACCTGCGAGTCGGTCCCTTCCGGCGTTCCGGAGGTGGTCGCGGACAACGGCAGCGTTGACCCGTTCCAGCGGGCCATCTTCGAACTCCGCACGCAGACCGTCCACGACGAGCAGTACCGAAAGAAGTTCCGGCGCATGGAGACGCACATGGTCGAGACGGTCGCGACGCTCATCGCTCGGGAGATGGAGTCGGGTCACTACCGCGAGATGAACGCCGAGATGATGGCCGAGAATCTGATGGCCTTCCTCTTTCGGAGCCTGGACGTGCGCGTCACCGGGACGCGGCTCGAATCGGCGTACGCGATGCGCGACTCGGTGTACTTCCTTCTCGACAACGTGATGCCGAAAGGGAGCCACCCGGGCGAGGCCGCCGCGCGAGACGCCGACGGTAATGACGCGGACTACGACGCGTAACCCGCGTCGCCGCGCCGAACAAACTCCTTATCGCTCGTCGTTCTCGACGAAGTCCACGACCGCCTGTGCCCCCTGGAAGCCGTCGGCGAGGCGGTCGACGAGTTCGCCGTCCTCGAACAGGAGGAGCGTCGGGACGCTCCGAATCGTGTACCGCTCTGCGATCGACATGTCCGTTTGCGGATTTATCATCGCGACGACTACGTCGGTCGCCTTCGCGACGTTGCCCAGCACCGGCTCGATGCTCTGGCACAGCGTGCAGCCCTTGGTGTAGATGTCGAGGAGGACGCGGTCGTGCTCGTCAACGAGGGCGTCGAGCTCCTCGGCGGTCTCGATCCGGACCGGCTTCATCGCCTCGGTAGCGGGCTCTGTCGAACTCATTGACGAGAATACGTAACCATAGTTATTATGATTTTGGTGAGATTGTGTATCACACCACAATTCGGCAGCGAGCGACGGTGACTCGGCCTGTCACGCGAGGGGGCTTTCGTGATGTTTAAGTAATGCCCCCGTCTCGTAACGGATGCAATCGATGTAGGGGAATGTCGTCCCCGAGTCCGGAAGGGCGAAACTAACACGACCGAAGTGTTGCGGTAGCCAAGCCTGGCCCAAGGCGCTGGGTTGCTAACTCAGTGGCGTCAAGCCCCCGGGGTTCGAATCCCCGCCGCAACGCTCACAACACGACTTCCAAAGTCATGAGTGCAGAAGAACCACAGGACGGCTCTCCGGAGGAGGAAGAGGACCTCCGTTACTTCATCCGAATTGGTCAGACCGACCTTGACGGAACGAAGACGGTAGAGCGCAGTCTGACGGACATGAAGGGTATCGGCAAGCGCACAGCGCGCATCATCGCCGACGCCGCGGAAGTGAACCGAACGGCGCTGTTCGGTAAGCTCCCCGAAGACGAGATCGACTCCGTTGTCGATGTCGTCGAGAACTTCGAGGACCACGCCCCCGAGTGGATGGCAAACCGACGGAAGGACTTCTTCTCCGGTGAGACCGACCACATCACGGGTTCGGACCTCGAAGAAAAGCGGCGGCATGATATCAACCGCATGAAGATGATCAGCTCCTACAAGGGCGTTCGACACCAGCGCGGCCAGAAGGTTCGCGGCCAGCGGACGAAGTCCACTGGACGTACCGAAGGCACCATCGGTGTCAACGTCGAGGAGATCAAGGAGGCGCAGGCTGAAGAATGACGACGGGTAACAACACCAAGTTCTACGAGACCCCGAACCACCCGTTCCAGGGCGAGCGTATCGCGCAGGAATCGGACCTCCTCTCTCGGTACGGTCTCAAGAACAAGGAAGAACTCTGGCGCGCGCAGTCCGAACTGCGCAACCTCCGCCGCGAGGCGCGACGCCTCCTCGGCGAGGCCCAGGGTGACGTCGAAGAAGCCGAGTCGCTCGGTGCCGAGTTCATGGCGCGCATGCGCCGCTACGGCATCCTCTCTGCGGAGGACGACATCTCCCAGACGCTGCGTCTCGACGTGACCGACATCCTCGAACGTCGGTTCCAGACGGTCGCCTACCGCAAGGGGCTCGCACAGACGCCCCAGCAGGCCCGTCAGTTCATCGTCCACGGTCACGTGACCGTCGACGGTGCTCGGACGACCGTCCCCTCCCGCAAGGTCGAGGTCGACGAAGAGGACACCGTGGCGTTCGACGAGACGTCGAAGCTCGCGGATGAACTGCACCCTGAGCGCGCGGAGGCCCAAGAATGAGCGAATCCGAAACCGGTGACAAGTGGGGCATCGCCCACGTTCACGCATCGTTCAACAACACGCTCATCACGGTGACTGACATCACGGGCGCCGAGACGATCGTCAAGTCGTCCGGCGGTTCCGTCGTCAAGCAGAACCGTGACGAGGCATCTCCGTACGCGGCCATGCAGATGGCAGAGAGCGTCGCCGACCAGATCAAGGCGGCCGGTATCGCCGGTCTGCACGTCCGCGTCCGCGGTCCCGGTGGCAACGGTAACAAGAGCCCCGGACCCGGCGCACAGGCAACGATTCGCGCCCTCGCTCGCGCCGGTCTCGAGATCGGTCGCATCGAGGACGTGACGCCGATTCCGCACGACGGAACTCGCGCGCCGAAAAACAGCCGACTCTAACACACCATGGTAAACGACTTCCAGGTCGAGTTCATCGAACGCGAAGACCGACGCGCCCGTTTCGTCGCGCGCGGTCTGACCCCGGCGCTAGCCAACGGCATTCGCCGGGCGATGGTCGCCGACGTGCCGACGTTCTCCATCGACACCGTTCGGTTCGTGGAGAACACCTCGGTCATGTTCGACGAGATGATCGGGCTTCGTCTCGGTCTGGTTCCGTTGACCACGCCTCTCGACGACTTCGAGCCCGGTGACACCGTCACCGTCGCGCTCGAAGTCGACGGGCCGGCAACCGCCTACTCCGGGGACATCGAATCCGCGGACGACATGGTCGTCCCGGCGGACGAGAACATCCCCATCATCGAGCTGAAGGAGGGCCAGCGCCTCGAGTTCGAGGCCGACGCCGTCCTCGGCTACGGAAAGGACCACGCCAAGAACCAAGGCGGGGTCGCCGTCGGCTACCGACACCTCCAGCGCGTGGAGGTCGTCGGCGACGCCGGCGAGTTCGATGAACAGGAACCGAACATTCTCCGCGGCGTCATCGAAGAGGCCGCGGCGGAGCACGCCGAGGGGGACGCCGAAGACGGCGACCTCGTCGCGACAGAGACGTTCGGGAACGACCTGACGGAGCGGTACCCCGGTAAAGAGGTCGAAGTACACGACGTGCCCGGAGCGTTCGTCTTCAGTGTGGAGACGGACGGTTCGTTCGACGTCGACGAGCTCGTGACCCGCGCTGTCGCCTCCTTGGGTGACCGCGCGGCCGAGCTCGAAGAGAAGGTCGCACTGTAAGAATGAATACTGCCCCGTCTCAACACCGACGTTCGCCCGCCCCACGAGGGGTTACAGCCACCGATAGCGTGGCGTGTGACTCCCTCACGGCGGCGGGTCGGACCGAAGGTGTTTTTACGGGGCATGAAGTACAGCGGAATGCTTGCAGGGATAGCCAAGTCTGGCCAACGGCGCAGCGTTCAGGGCGCTGTCTCATAGGAGTCCGCAGGTTCAAATCCTGCTCCCTGCACTCCGCTTTCTCTCTGGAGGTAGACAATGAGTAAGACGAACCCGAGACTCAACAGTCTCATCGCCGAGCTGAAGGCGGTCTCGCGTGAGTCCGGTGCCAACGTCTGGCAGGATGTCGCGGACCGTCTCGAAAAGCCACGGCGCACCCACGCGGAAGTCAACCTTGGTCGTATCGAACGATACGCTCAGGAAGACGAGACCGTCGTCGTGCCCGGCAAGGTGCTGGGTAGCGGTGTGCTGCAGAAGAACGTCACAGTCGCGGCCGTGGACTTCTCGTCCACCGCTCGAAAGAAGATCGAGCAGGTCGGCGACACCGTGACGCTAGAACAACTCGCTGAACAGAACCCCGACGGGTCCAACGTACGGGTGATCCGATGAGCCTCGCAGAATTCGACGCAGACGTCGTCGTCGACGCTCGAAACTGCATCGTCGGCCGCGTCGCCTCGGAGGTCGCACAGCGCGCCCTCGCAGGCGAGACGGTCGCCGTCGTCAACGCGGAAGACGCCGTCATCACGGGCTCGGAACAGGACGTGATGGCTAAGTACAGAAAGCGCGTCGAAGTCGGTTCGGACCAGGGTCCGTACTACCCGAAGCGTCCCGACCGCATCTTCAAGCGTGCCATCCGCGGCATGCTTCCGTACAAGAAGCCCCGCGGCCGCGAGGCGCTCTCGAACGTCCGCGTCTACGTCGGCAATCCGTACGACGAAGACGGCGAGATGCTCGAAGACACCTCGCTGGACCGACTTTCGAACATCAAGTTCATCTCGCTCGGAGAGGTCTCCGAGAAGCTGGGTGCTAACGTCACATGGTAACGAACACGTCCGGTAAGAAGAAGACCGCAATCGCCCGCGCCACCGTGCGCGAGGGCGAAGGTCGAGTCCGAATCAACTCCCAGCCGGTCGAGCTGGTCGAGCCGGAGATGGCCCGCCTCAAGATGCTGGAACCGTTCCGCATCGCAGGCGAGGACCTCCGCTCGCAGGTCGACATCGACGTGCGCGTCAACGGCGGCGGCGTGGCCGGTCAGGCCGACGCAGTCCGCACCGCGCTCGCTCGTGGCCTGGTGCAGTACCTGAACGACGCGGAGCTTCGCGACGCGTACATGGAGTTCGACCGCTCGCTTCTGGTCAACGACGTTCGCCAGTCCGAACCCAAGAAGTGGGGCGGACCGGGCGCACGCGCTCGTTACCAGAAGTCCTACCGCTGAGGTGATCTAACCATGATGATTCCCGTCCGGTGTTTCACCTGCGGCACAGTGATCGGCGAACACTGGGACGAGTTCAAAGCCCGTGCTCGCGAGGGAGACGAGGACCCCGCTGACGTCCTCGACGACCTCGGGGTCACCCGTGCTTGCTGCCGGCGGATGATGGTGTCGCACAAGGACCTCGTGGACGTCGTATCTCCCTACCAATGATTCAACGATACAACCGATACGAGAAGGCACGCATCCTCGGCGCACGAGCGCTGCAGGTATCCTACGGCGCGCCCGTACTCGTCGATTCGGAACAGACCGAACCGATATTAATCGCCGCTGAGGAGTACGACGCAGGTGTACTTCCGTTCACCGTCAAACGAGAGGGTAAGTGACAACATGACTCGAATCACATCCGTAGCTCTGCGCCGCGTGCTCGACTCCCGTGGGAACCCGACGGTCGAAGCCGACGTGCTCACCGAATCCGGTGGGTTCGGTCGCGCTGCGGCCCCGAGCGGGGCGTCCACCGGCGAGTACGAGGCAATCGAACTGCCGCCGACCGAAGCCATCGCCGCCGCGCGGCGACACGCCGTTCCCCGACTCGTGGACGAGGTCCACGCGGGCAACCAGCGCGAGGTCGACGCGACGCTCCGCGCCGCAGACGGCTCCGAGAACTTCTCGGAAATCGGCGCGAACAGCGCGGTCGCCATCTCGATGGCGGCCGCGAAGGCCGGTGCCGACGTGCTCGGTGCACCCCTGTACCAGCACCTCGGCGGCGCGTTCCGCGGCGACAACTTCCCGACGCCGCTCGGGAACGTCATCGGTGGCGGTGAACACGCCAAGGAAGCGACGAACATCCAGGAGTTCCTCGCCGCGCCCGTCGGCGCGCCGAGCGTCTCCGAAGCCGTCTTCGCCAACGCGAAGGTCCACGCCCGCGCGTCCGAGATTCTCGACGAGCGCGGCGTGCCCGCCGCGAAGGGCGACGAGGGTGCGTGGGCACCGCCGGTTTCGGACGCCGACGCGTTCGAAATCATGTCCGAAGCGGTCTCCGACGTCGAGGACGAACTCGGCTTCGAGATTCGCTTCGGCCTCGACATCGCGGCCTCGGAGATGTTCGAAGACGGCGTCTACCACTACGGTGACGAGACGAAGACGACGGACGAGCAGATCGACTACGTCGCCGAGATGGTCGACGAGTACGACCTCGTCTACGTCGAAGACCCCCTCGACGAGAACGACTACGAGGGCTTCGCGGAACTCACAGAGCGCGTGGGCGACCGCACGCTCATCTGCGGTGACGACCTGTTCGTCACCAACGTCGACCGTCTGCAGGACGGCATCGACGTGGGCGCCGCGAACTCCATCCTCATCAAGCCGAACCAGATCGGGACGCTGACCGACGCGTTCGACGCCGTCGAACTCGCCTCCCGAAACGGGATGGACGCCGTCATCTCTCACCGCTCCGGTGAGACGGAAGACGCGACCATCGCACACCTCGCCGTCGCAACCGACGCGCCGTTCATCAAGACTGGCACGGT
The DNA here is from genome assembly GCF_024136985.1 of Haloferax sp. AB510. Taxonomy (NCBI): domain Archaea; kingdom Methanobacteriati; phylum Methanobacteriota; class Halobacteria; order Halobacteriales; family Haloferacaceae; genus Haloferax; species Haloferax sp. AB510. Next base: position 13,263 of record NZ_JAMYJY010000050.1, on the reverse strand, counting down.
GCAGGGCGAGCGAACCGCCAAACTGAACGAACTCATCCGCATCGCGGACGACGCAGTATGAGCGACAACGAAAACGACGCGGTGGAGGTCGCCGACGAGGAACCCGAGACGGAGACCGAAGCGGTCACCGAGACGGAACCCGCCGAGGCCGCCACCGAAGACGAGACAGCAGAGACCGCTGAGGCGGCCGACGAAGCCGCCGAAGCCGAAGAAGCAGAGCCGGAACCGGCCTTCGACGAGGACGTTATGCCCGACGAAGACGCCGACCTGCTCATCCCGGTCGAGGACTACCTGGCCGCCGGTGTCCACATCGGTACCCAGCAGAAGACCAAGGACATGGTCCGGTTCATCCACCGTGTCCGCGACGACGGGCTCTACGTGCTCGACGTCAGCCAGACGGACTCGCGAATCCGTACCGCCGCGGACTTCCTCGCGAACTACAGTCCGGAGCAGATTCTGGTCACGTCCTCGCGCCAGTACGGTCGCTTCCCGGCCGAGAAGTTCGCCGACGCCGTCGGCGCTCGCGCCCGCACGGGCCGCTTCATCCCGGGAACCCTGACGAACCCCGACTACGCCGGCTACATCGAACCCGACGTGGTCGTCGTCACCGACCCGATTGGTGACGCGCAGGCCGTCAAGGAGGCCATCACGGTCGGCATCCCGGTCATCGCGATGTGCGACTCCAACAACCAGACGTCGAACGTCGACCTCGTCGTCCCGACGAACAACAAGGGTCGACGCGCGCTGTCGGTCGTCTACTGGCTCCTCGCCAACGAGACGCTCGACCGCCGCGGCTCCGACACCGTCTACGCCCTCGAAGACTTCGAGGCCGAACTGTAGTCTGGGACGACCTTTCGATTCGACTTTTCTGACGCCCGCCCGGTGAGCGGCGGCGCTTTCGCCCGATTCGATGCAGTCACGACGCCGCCGACCGCGCGTCGGGTCGATGCCACGCGAGACCACAGCCCGAGTCCGCCACAAACGGTTTTGTGCGTTGTTCCCATAGCTAACCACATGAGTAAACTCCTCCACCAACTCACCGTGACCGAACTCGCGGACCGACTCGACGCGGGTGATTCGTTCACCGTGGTCGACACGCGACCACCGGAGAGCTTCGACGCGTGGCACATCGAGGGCGCGGTCAACGTCCCGTTCCACCCCGTCGACGGACTCGGCGGCGACTGGGACTGGGACCGCGTCGACGACCTCGCCGAGGAAGGGCCGGTCGTCGCCATCTGCGGGAAAGGGCTGTCTTCGACGTCGTTCGGCTTCGAACTCGCGGCGCGGGGATACGACGAGGTTGAGGTCGTCAAAGGCGGCATGGAGGACTGGAGCAAACTGTACGAGGTGGTCGAACTCGACACCGGCAACGACGACCTGTTCGTCGCGCAGGTCCAGCGGCGCGCGGAGGGCTGTCTCGGCTACGTCGTCGGCTCGCGGTCGGCCCGCGAGGCGGTCGTCGTGGACCCGACCCGGCAGGTCCACGAGTTCGAACTCGTCGCCGCTGACGCCGGTATGACGGTCTCGGGTGTGCTCGACACGCACGTCCACGCCGACCACGTCTCGGGCGGCCGGGCCCTCGCCGACCGACTCGGCGTGCCGTACTACCTCGGTTCGGAGGCGACGGACCGCGATGTTGCATACGAGTTCACCGCGCTCGACGACGGCGAGACGCTGACCGTCGGCGACTACGATATCGAAGCGATTCACGCGCCGGGCCACACCTCGGACATGACGAACTACCTCGTCGACGGTCGGTTCCTCTGCACCGGCGACACGTTGTTCGTCGAGTCGGTCGGCCGGACGGAGCTCCAGTTCGGCGACGCCGACGCGGCGACGGGCGCGGAACTCCTCTACGAGACGCTCCACGACACGCTGTTGTCGCTCCCCGACGAGACGCGCGTCCTCCCCGGCCACGTCTCAGTCGGGACGGACGGGCGCTACGGCGTCGCCGCACCGGGCGAGCTCGTGAGCGCGACGCTCGGCGACCTGCGCGCGGACCTCGACCTCCTGTCGATGGACGAGTCGGCGTTCGTCGACCGCGTGGCCGGGGACACGCCCGAGAAGCCGGTGAACTACGAGCGCGTCATCGCTATCAACACCGGACGGGCCTCGATCGGCGACGAGGAGGAGGCGACCGAACTCGAACTCGGACCGAACAACTGCGCCGCCTGAGCCGACCGTCGGACTTCTGCTCGCGATTCAGGGCGGTTCGAGTCGGATCGGGGCGACTCAGGGGAGTTCCACCACGCCCAATCGACCTTCGAACAGGTCGTGGTCGAACCACGCCATGTGACGGTCGCTGTAGCGAATTTTCGGGCCGAGCGACAGCGAGTTCCGTGCCCGGTCGAGGTCGGTGACACCGACGAGGAACGCGCACGGTCCCTCGCCGACCTCGTCGATGCGCTCCCCGAGCGCGCCGCCACCGGGTTCGCACAGGGCGAGTGGCGTGCCGGGAACGGCGGCGAACTCGGAGAACGGGCCGTTGATATCGACCGGCGAGGGGTAGCGGTGTCGCCGGGCGAACAGCGCCGCGGTCGTCTCGCGGTCCCGGGTGGCGACGACGACGGTTTGGAGTCCGCGAACGGCGGCGTTTCGCGCGGCTTTCGGGACGCGGTAGCTCCGTGGGGTGCGGTCGCGGATGAAGAAGGGAAGTCGCTGGTCCGCGCCTTCGAAGCACATGTCCCACTCGACGAGGCGGCCGTCCGGCCGGGCGCGGGAGGCCTCGTGGGGGCCGTCGACGGGGAGGCCGGCATCGATGGCGCTTTTGGCGGTGGCGGCGGCGTCGTCAGTCTCCAGACACCACGATGCGGGGCCGGCGTCGGTCGCGAGGTGGTCTGGCCAGAAGCCAGCGTCTTCGGCGTCGGTCCCAAGCGTCGGCGCGATGAGTTCGAGGTACGACCCGTCGGGGAACGGGACGACGGCCATGTGTGTCGTTCCAGTCCCGTGCTCGCCGCCGTACGTCGGCGTGAGACCGACCTCGTTCGCGGCCGCCCGAAGTTCGTACAGTTCGGTACCACCGAACGCGACGTGGTCGATGGTTCGGTCCATACGCTCCCCACGTCAGACTCGGTATAGTGTTTAGGGGCGTCGTGTCTGCGAATCAGAGGGTTCGTTCCGCCCGACCGAAGCGTTTTGCGTCCGGCCCACCACGATACCGTATGAACCTCTTTCGGAGCGTCAAAGCGGTCGCGGACGCTTCGGCGACCGGCTCCGGCACCATCGACTGGGACGCCGTCGCCGAGGCCGCAAAAGCCGCGACCGACCCCGGTTCGCTCGACCTCTCGGAGGCGGAGCGAGCGGGGTACGCCGCGGACGTTCGCGACGCGCGCGACCGCCTTTCGACCGTCGCCGAGGTGGAGTTCGACGTGCCCGAAGTCGTCGAAGTCCAGAACCGACACCACTGGATAGACGCGAACGTGGCGACGTTCCGCCGGGTGATGCTCCCGTTCGAGGAACACGGCCCCGCGCTCCTTCCCGGTGTCACCCGCGCCGTCAACACCGGTTCGTTCGCCTTCGTCCTCTCGTTCCTCGGGAACAACGTCCTCGGGCAGTACGACCCGCTGCTCCTCGCCGAGGGCGACGACGACCACGGCCTGTACTTCGTCCACCCGAACATCCGCCGGGTCGCCGACAGCCTCGACGTGGACTACCCGCGGTTCCGCCGCTGGATTGCCTTCCACGAGGTGTCCCACGCCGCGGAGTTCGGCGCGGCCCCGTGGCTCTCGACGCACCTCGAATCGCGGATGCAACGCGGCGTCGACGCGCTCGTCGAAGGCGACCTCGACCGCGACGCGTTCCGCGAACTCGACACGGCGATGACCGCCGTCGAGGGCTACGCGGAACTGCTGATGGACCGGGCGTTCGACGACGACTACGAGGACCTCCGCCGAAAGCTCGACGAGCGACGACAGGGCGGCGGCCCAGTCGCGAAGCTCGCGCGGCGGCTCCTCGGACTCGGACTTAAGCGCCGGCAGTACGAACGCGGCGCTCGGTTCTTCGAACACGTCGCTGACGAACGCGGCGTCGCGGCCGCTTCGCGGGTGTGGGACCATCCGGAGAACTTACCGACCGACGCGGAATTGGACGCACCCGAGCGATGGATCGCGCGGGTGTCGCCCTGAGGAGACTGCAACTCCATCTTAGCATGCGTACCCGATGCCCGAGCCCTGCTCGGGTCGCGTACGTACCTTGGGTAGGACGCTGTGTTGCATCGAAGTCCCAATTCCGGTGCCCCACAGCGCTCTCCGGTGAATAACCAGGTCATTGCCCCTGCCCTGGTTACCGGCGAAAGCCCCTCCTCAGAGGACGGGTATATACTCTGCGATTCGTTCCCATACGGTTAATATGGAATATATATCTGTGTTCGAAATTCACAACAGACGATACGTCTAGCGTCGGTTCACCGCGGTGAACTCCTGGGCCCAGCGGCCCAGATACCACGTGAGGAGCCCGCCGACGGCCAGGCCGGCGAGGAGCGCGATTGCGCCCTGAACGAGCGTCGCTCCGGCTTGGACAGCGACGAGTCCGGCCGACGCGCCGACCAACAGGACGAATCCGATTTTGATTCGATTGTTGGCGAGCCGCGTCTCCTCGTCGCTCATGCTGGAACCGACCATCGTTCCTCCGAAATCACGCCGTTGGGCGGTTTTCGCGACCGCCCGCGGAGTCTATCGTCCATAGCTGTCCATTGGGTTGGGAGGGTTTGAAACCGATGTCTCACTGGAACCCACGGTCGACGCCGTCGGACTCGATGAGGTCGTCGAGGTCCGTGGACAGCAGTTCGTCAGCGTCGGCGAACTCGTCTGCGAGGTCGTCGAGGCGGTCGGGCCGGGCGTCGAACTCGTAGTCCATCGGGCCGAACGCCGGACTTTCGAGCACCTCCATCACGTCGGTGAAGAAGTCGTCGGCGGTGGTCGGCGCGTCGGCGTGGACTTTCACAGTTTCTTCGAGTCGCCGCGCCATCGACTCGGCCTGTGACTCATCTTCGGGGGGTCGCTGGACGGCGAACCGGCCGGCGTCGCTCTCGCCGTGCTCGTCACCGCGCCGGTGGGGGAACAGCGGGTCGAGGTCGTCGTCGATGCGACGGGCGACGCGAGCGCCGACGCCGCGGACCTCGTAGGGGTTCTTCGCGTACGTCTTCAGTTGGTAGACTCCGGCGTTTGGGTGGGCGAGAAAGAGGTCCTCGCCGAGGCTCCGTCGCCGGGTGCCCGCGACGGCCCGCCACGCGTCGGGGTCGCGGTCGCGGCCGTCTTCGACGACCTCCGAGAGGATGTCCTGCCAATCTCTGACGCGCATGGTTGGGCGTACCACGCGGGGGAGAAAGAGCGTGACGGTCGGGGGAATTCGTGTACGCGAACCACCACGGGACTCACACCCCACCGACGGCTATTTGGCCGCGCCTCACCGACGGTTCGGACGTGAACCTTCGCGGTCCGCTCGTCGAGGTCGGCGAGCCGCGTGACGTCGAAACGAAGTACGGCGAGCGCTCGCTGGCGGAGGTGACGCTCCGCCCCGAGCGCGGGACCGGAGAACCAGTCACCGTCACCCTCTGGGGGAAGTGGACCCACGCCGCCGAACACGCCGAGCCGGGCATGGATATCCTCGTCACCGACGCCGAGGAGTCCGAGTACCGCGGCGAGACGACGTACTCGACCGGCTCCGAGTCGTTCGTCGTCGTCGAGCCCGATTTCCTCGTCGACGTGACCGACATCCGCTCGTGGGTGCAGTGCTCGCGGATGTACTACCTGAACAAGCTCTCGGGCATCCCGCTGAACTACCCGGTGGTGAAAGGGACCATCGTCCACGACGTGTTCGGCGACCTCCTCCGCGGCCGCGACCTCGACTCGTCCATCGACGAGCGCATCGACGAGCGCGGCCTCGAACTCGGCCTGCTCGGCCGCGAGGTCGACGAAGTCGCAGACGAGGTGCGCCGCAACGCCGCCGCCATCGAAGGCTGGCTCTCGCAGGGCGTCCTCACGGACGAAGACGAGTGGCGCTCGGAGTACACCCTCATCTCGCCGACGTTCGGCATCAAGGGCCGCGCCGACGCCCTCCGGCGGGGGTCGCCCGTCGAACTCAAGACCGGCAAGAACCTCAACCGCGACCCGCGGTTCCAGGACAAGATTCAGGCCGCCTCCTACGCGCTCATCCTCGAAGAGCGGGGCGTGCCGGTCGACACGGGGACGCTCCTCTACACGAAGAACACGACGCTCGACCGCACCGAGGAATCCGGCGATCTCTCGCCTGCGAAGGACTTCTCCATCGGTCGCGGGCTCCTCGAATTCGTCGTCCGCACCCGCAACGAAATCGCGGCGATGGAACACGACGCGTCGGTGCCGACCGGCTACGAGGTGAACTCGAAGTGCGAGTACTGCTTCGAGAAGGACACCTGCATGGTTGTCTCCGGCAGACTCGACCAGGAGTCGAAAGCCGGCGCAATCGGGCAGCCGGTCCCCGAGGACGAACGCGACTACTTCGACCGGTTCTACCGCGCCGTCGAAGAAGAGCGCCGGGCGGTCCACAACGAGTACCGCAAACTCTGGGACCAGAGCGCCGAGGAGCGCGCCGACGACGACCGGGCGCTCATCGGCCTCGAACCCCTCGGCCAGACCGAGCGCCCCGACGGCACGTGGGAACTCCGAGCCAAACAGACCGACGACGCGGTGTCGAAACTCCGCGCCGGCGACGTGGCGCTCGCCAGCGACGGCCACCCCGTCGAGGGGCACGCCGAACTCGCGCGCATCGTCGAACTCGGCGACGAGATCGTCGTCACAACCGACGAACCCGTGCCGCTCCGCCGTCTCGACGTGTACCCCTCCGAACTCACCGTCGACCGCTTGCTCACCGCGCTCCACGACGCGGTGCTCAAAGGCTCGCCCGGCCGGAAAGACGTGCTGTTCGGCCGCCGCAACCCCGACTTTTCGGACCGCTCTGCGGGCCGCACGTTCATCGACAACAACGACGCGCAGGACGACGCGGTGCGCCTCGCGGTCGACGCCGACGACCTCGCGCTCATCCACGGGCCGCCGGGAACGGGCAAGACCTACACCATCGCACGGACCATCCGCGCGCTCGTCGAGGACGGCAACCGCGTCCTGCTTTCGGCCTTCACGAACCGCGCGGTCGACAACGCGCTGGAGGCCCTGCGCGACCAAGGGTTCGAAGATATCGTCCGCGTCGGCACCGAATCGGGCGTCCGCGAGGACATGCAGGACGTGCGTCTCTCACGGAGCGGCGACCCGAACGCGCTCGCCGCCGCCCTCCACGACGCGCCGGTAGTCGCCGCGACCACCGCCTCCTGCGGGTCGCGCGTGATGCGCGAGCAGTCGTTCGACGTGGCACTCGTCGACGAGGCGTCCCAGATAACCGAACCGGGGACGCTCGCCGCCGTCAATCTCGCCGACCGGTTCGTCCTCGTCGGCGACCACAAACAGCTTCCGCCGGTCGTCCGCGCCGAAAACGACCTCCAGAAATCGCTGTTCCAGCGACTCATCGAGACGTACCCCGACGCCTCGGTCATGCTCGACCGCCAGTACCGCATGTCCCAGCGGATTCAGGCCTTTGCCTCCAAGGAGTTCTACGACGGTGCGCTCCGCCCGGCGACGGGGGCCGTCGCCGCCCAACATCTCCGCGACCTCGGCGCCGACACCGCGGACCTCCCCGCAGAACTCGCGGACCAAGTCGCCTTCGTCGACCCCGACGGCCGGCGCGTCGGCAACACGAACCCCGTCGAAGCCGACCGCGTGGCCGAAGTCGTCGCCGCCTATGAGGCCGCCGGCGTCGACATCGACGACATCGGCGTCATCGCCCCGTTCCGGGCGCAGGTCGCCGAAATCTCCCGCCGAACCGACGCGACCGTGGACACGGTCGACCGGTTCCAGGGCTCCTCGAAGGAGGTCATCGTCGTCTCCTTCGTCGCCACCGGCGAGTTAGACGGCCCGCTGTTCGAGGACCACCGTCGTATCAACGTCGCCCTCACGCGGGCGAAGAAGGCGCTGTGTCTCGTCGGCGACGCCGACGCGCTCGAATCCGACCCGTTCTACGACCGGATGCTCGCGTGGGCGCGGCGGTAGGGCAGCCTCACGACCGATCGACTGTCAGTCCACGTCGATGCCGAGGTCCGCCTCGTCGTCGCCGATTTCGGCCTTGACGCGCTCGTGAAACTCCCGGAGCGCCGCGCTCTCGTCCTCGGCGAGGACCACGTCGCTCGCCGTCAGCGTGGCGAGGCCGAACGCCCGCGGCGTCGGCGACGAGACCTGGTGGCCGACCACGTCCACGTCGCCCGTTTGAATCGCCGCGACCGCGTCCTCGATGGCGTCGAGGTTCAGCTTGTCTTCGAGAATCTCGCGGTAGGTCTCTTCCATCACGGCGAACTCGTCGAGGTCCTGCGCGAACGACAGCAGCATCTCCGAGGAGACCTGCTGTTGGGCGGCGGACTTCTCGTAGCCCTTGTAGCGCTTGAGAATCATGAGCGAGCGCGTCGCGTTGATGCGGAAGTACCGCTTCAGGAGGTCCGTCCCGTCGAGGGCGGCCCGTAAGTCGTCCTCGACTTCCTCGGGTTCGAGGTCGCGGAGGACCCCCGCGAGGTCGACCTTGCGGTTGAGCGGCATCGAGAGCGAAAAGCCGTTGTCGGCGACGGCGACCTGTACGTTCGCGTTCGTCCGGCGGGCCGCGTGGTAGGCGAGGAGCCGCGAGAGGCCGTCGTTGAACCGCCGCCCGTAGGTACAGTGGACGTAGAAATGTCGGCGATAGGTGTCGCGGTCGAGTTCGGTCTCCACGACGAGTCTGTCGGGGGTCGCCACGCTCTCGGGGCCGGCGTACCTGACCTGCTCGTCGAACATCCGCGTGACGGCGCGGACGCTGTTCTCGTCGAGCGGGAACTCCCGGAGCCACGACCTGACGGCGGGCGCGCCGCCGGCGTCGAGTCGGTCCACGAGGTCGGCCTGAAACGCCGCGAGTTCGCGGCCGAGGTCGTACGAAAGCGGCAGGCGCTCGGAGAACCACGACGGGACCGTCGGGCGCTGAGAGGTGCGGTCGACGTACACCTTCGACCCGCGGCGGTAGCGGTACGCGAAGTGGTCGCCGCCGAGGACGAACACGTCGCCTTTCTCCAGCGTATCGAGGTAGCCCTCGTCGAGCGTGCCGACCCACTGGTCGGCCCCGCGGACCAGCACGTCGCAGGTGAACGAATCGGGAATCGTGCCGATGTTGGTCATGTAGATGACGCGGGCCATCCGGCCGCGTTTGCCGATGAGGGGCTCGCCCACGGGGTACTCCTCGTAGTGGTGTTCGCCGTCCGGCGGGTCGTTGGTGTCGCGCCAGATCTTCGCGTAGACGTTCTTGTCTTCGAGGCCGTCGTAGTCGGCGGTGAGATAGCGGAACAGCCGCTCGAAATCGTCATCCGAGAAGTTCCGATATGGGTAGGCCCGCCGGAGCGTCTCGCGGAGGTCCGACTCGGGACGGATGGCGTTGATGGCCATCCCGTACACCTGCTGGGCGGCCACGTCGAAGGCGTTCTCGGGGATGAACACCCGGTCGACGAACCCGGATTCGGCCTTCGAGAGCATCACCGCGCACTCGACGAGTTCGTCTCTGTCGAGGGCGATGACGCGGCCTTCGACCGTCTGGCCGAGTTGGTGGCCGGCCCGGCCGACCCGCTGGAGGAGCGCGGCGACCGACTTGGGCGAGCCGACCTGCACGACGAGGTCGATGTGGGGCATGTCGATGCCGAGTTCGAGGCTCGTGGAGGTGGTGACGACGCGCAACTCGCCCGCCTTCAGTTTCGACTCTATCTCCTGTCTGCGCTCTTTCGAGAGGCTCCCGTGGTGACAGCCGGAGTTCGACTCGTCGATGTCGTCGAACTCCTCGCGGAGGTTGTGGAGGACGCGCTCCGCGCCCGACCGCGTGTTGGTGAACACGAGCGTGTTCGTGTGCGAGGCGACGAGTTCGTGCAGGCGGTCGTAAAACCGGCTCTGGACCTCGCTTCGGGGCGTCCGAATCAGGTCGTCGGTCGGACACTCCAGTCGGACCTCGAAGTCGCGGACGAACCGCGTGTCCACGAGTTCGTAGTCGCGGGGCTCGCCGCCCTCGCAACCGACGAGGAACTCCGCGACCGTGTCGAGCGGTTCGACGGTGGCCGAACAGCCGATGCGCGTCGGCGACGACTCGGCGAGGTCTTCCAACCGCTCCAGCGACACCGACAGGTGCGTGCCGCGTTTGTTCTCCGCGAGGCTGTGAATCTCGTCGACGACGACGTACTCGACGGTTCGGAGCTTCTCTTTGAACTTCGGCGAGTTGAGCAGAATCGCCAGCGTCTCGGGGGTCGTGTTGAGGATGTGCGGCGTCTCCGAGAGCATCTTCTGGCGGTCCGCGGAGGAGGTGTCGCCGTGGCGGATGGCGTGTCTGATGTCCACCGTCTCGCCGCGGCCCTCGGCGATGTCGGCGATGCCAGAAAGCGGTTCGGTCAGGTTCCGGTGGATGTCGTTGGCGAGCGACTTCAGCGGGGAGACGTAGAGGCAGTACACCGAGTTGTCGAGGCCGTCGGGCGACTCGCGCTCGCGGCGGAACAGCTCGTTGATGATGGCGGTGAAGGAGGCGAGCGTCTTTCCCGACCCCGTCGGCGCGCAGATGAGGGCGTTGTCGCCGTCGTGGATGCGGGGAATGGCCCCGCGTTGCGGCGGGGTGAAAAAGCCGCCGTTGCCGGGGACGAACTCCCCGAACCGGTCGACCCACCACTCCTGCACGGCGGGCTCCAGCAGGTCGAGCACGTCCTCGTCGGCGACCGACACCGACTCGGGGTCGAACTCGTAGTCGCCGCCTCTCGACGCGAGAAGCGAGCGGCCGCGCCGGGTCATTACCTCGGGGTTAGCCTGTGCGGGTATGAGGGTTGTGCCTGTGGCCGCGGCGGCCGACCCAGCGAGCACAAGGACTAACGCCGCCGCCGTGGTAGCTCTGCGCATGCGCGTCACGTTCCTCGGAACCGGTAGTGCGATGCCCGTCACCGGCCGCGCCCAGACCGGGCTCCTCCTCGAATCGGACGGCAACGCCCTCCTCGTGGACTGCGGGTCGGGCGTCCTCGCCCGCCTCGCCGAGACGGAGGTCGGCTACGAGGGCGTCTCGTCGGTCCTCCTCACGCACCACCACCTCGACCACGTCTCGGACCTGATGGCGCTCGTGAAAGCCCGGTGGCTCGCCGGGCAGGACCGCCTCGAAATCGTCGGTCCGGAGGGGACCGAGAAACTCGTCGAGGGACTGCTCGACGTCCACGACTACCTCCGAGGCCGCCTCGACATCCAGATTCGGGAGGTCGGCCCGACCGAGTTCGGCGTCGCCGGCTTCGACGTGATGGGGTTCGAGGTCCGCCACTCGATGCCGACGCTCGCCTACCGCTTCAGCAACGAGCGGGGCGAGGCCGACTTCGTCTTCTCGGGAGACACCGAGGCGTTCTCCGCCCTCGGCGACTTCGCCGACGGCGCGAGCGTCCTCGCGCACGACTGCTCGTTCCCGGACGACGTGGACGTGTCGAACCATCCGACGCCGTCGCAGGTGGGCGAGGCGCTCGCCGGGTGGGACATCGACTCGGTCTACCTGACGCACCTCTACCCGCACGCCGACCGCGTCACCGACGACCTGCGGGCGAGCGTGAGCGAACACTTCGACGGCGAGGTCCGGGTCGCAAAAGACGGCTTGGTCGTCGAACTCTGAGTTCGGTTCCGACTACTCTCCGCGGATGACGGTCCCCGGCGACTCGCCGGCGACGAACGCCGACAGCCCCTCGGGGCCGAAGACGTGCGCCGGCGCGCCGAGCGCGAGCAGTTTTCTGACTTTCGCGGCCATGCCGCCGGTCACGTCGGTGGAGTCAGACCCGCCGAGCGCGTCGGCCGCGTCCGCGAACGCCGTAATCTCGGGAATCACATCGCCGTCGGCGTCGAGCACGCCGGGAACGGTCGAACAGAGGCCGACGCGGTCCGCGCCGAGGCCGGACGCGAGCGACACCACGAGGTCGTCGCCGCTGACGATGGTCGCGCCCTTTCCCGCGTGCGCGATGACATCACCATGGAGGACCGGGACGAATCCCTCGTTGAGCATCGTCTCGGTCGCCGCGAGGGGAAGCGACAGCGAGTCGTCGGCCTCGCGGGCGCCGGCCGAAAGCGGGTGGACCGGCAGGGCCGCGACGCCGCGGTCCGCGAGGGCGTCGAGGACGGCGTCGTTGAGGCGCTTCATCGCGTCGTGGATGGCACGCACGCCGCGGGCGTCGTGGCTTCCAGACTCCGAGGAGACGCCGTGTTCGGCGGCGTGGTGGTGACCGAAGCTCCCGCCGCCGTGGACGACGACGACGCGGCCCGACTCGGCGAGGGTCGCGACCGCGTCCGCCGCGGCCGCCAGACCCGCCTCGTCCACCGTCTCCGGTTCGTCCTTGTCGGTGACGACGCTCCCGCCGAGTTTGAGGACGACGAGGCTCACGCCGAGTCCCCTCCGTCTCCTTCGCGCTCGGCCTCGGGCGGCACCTCGACTCTGACGCCCTCGGTGGCGAGTTCGGCGCGGAAGGCGTCCTCGCAGCCGGGGGTGAATCGGAGCGCGGTCTGGGTCTCGGGCGTCGGGTCCAAGGAGACGATACAGCCGCCGCCGCCCGCGCCGGTCAGTTTCGCGCCGTACGCGCCGGCCTCGCGGGCGGCCCACACCATCGAGTCGAGCGAGCGAGAGGAGACGCCGAGGGCCTCCAAGAGGCCGTGGTTGAAGTTCATGAACCGGCCGAGTTCGGAGAGGAGTTCCTCGGGCGGCTCGTCGGCGTCGGGGTCCGCCTCGGCGAGCAGTTCCTCCCCTCGGCGGACGATGTCGCCGACGGTCGAGACGGTGTCGGCGGCGAAGTCGTACTCCTCGCGGAGCGCGCGGACGCCGGAGACGAGCGCGCCGGTGTCGCCCGCGCCACCGTCGAAGCCGATGACGAACGGGAGGGGTGGCGCGTCGATGGTCCGGCAGTCGTCGCCCTCGACGCGGACGGCCCCGCCCATCGCGGAGCAGAAGGTGTCGGCGCGGGACGCCTGTCCGTCTTGGACCTCGTGTTCGGCTTGGTAGGCGCGTTCCGCGATTTCGCGGGGCGTAAGTTCGACGCCGAGTTCGCGGGTCGCGGCGTCGATGCCGGCGACGACGACGGCCGCGGAGGAGCCGAGGCCGGCCCCGAGCGGGATGTCGCTTTCGACGGTGATGTCGAAGCCGGCGTCGGGCGCGTCGGCGGCGTCGCGGGCCTGGTCGACCGCGGCG
>NZ_JAMYJY010000004.1:0-87468 GCF_024136985.1 Haloferax sp. AB510 | reverse complement strand
GTGTCGTCGTCGGTCTGCTGGATGGAGAAGTTCTTCAGGACGTGGTGGTCCCCGCTCGTGATTCGGAGCATCCGGAACCGCTCTCCGGGGTCCGCCGGCGGGAAGACGAACTGCACGTCCTTGTGGGAGTCGCCGAGGCCGACGAGTTGGAAGTTCGAGACGCCGCGGTCCCAGTCGTGCTCGCGGGTGATGAGGTAGTCGCCCGGCGGAAACTCGACGGCCGTGTCGTCACCGTACGCCCCGTCGAGGATGTCGTCGACCGGCTCCTGGCCCGTCGGGTCCATCCCGAGGTCCTCGACCGCGTGGAAGACGGTGAGGTCCGGTTCGGGTGTGGGCGTCTCCTCGGTCGTCGGCGTCTCGGTCGGCGTCTCCTCGTCCGGCATGTTACAGCCGGCGAGCGCGGCACCGACGCCGACCGCACCGAGCGTCTTCAGGTAGGTTCGACGCTTCACCGGCGGGGGACCTCCGTGCGTTCGGGGCGTCCCCGGTGACTGTCCAGCGTCCGTCGAGCGTCGGAATCGAATCGTCTCGAAGGGCGAAACAAGAGTTGGAGAGAGAGGGACCGACGTCGGTTGCACATGTTTCCCGTCAGTTGGACCGGGAAGGTCATTGGTAAACGGTGTGTAACCGCGGGGTGCGGGGCGAAAGCCGCGAAATCGAGGCGGGTCGGCGGCGGCGAAATTGGGTGAGAGACTGTTCGAAACGACGAGTCAAAATCGGAGACATTCGCGGTTCCCGACGCCGTCAGTCCGTGCCTACGGAAATTACGAGTCGCATTACTATCCACTCGTGGCGACAGTTGTCTGCATGAATCTGTCACGGCGTTCGTATCTCGGACTGAGCGCCGCCATGCTCAGCGGCTGCGTCGCGAGGGGCGGTGAATCGGCCGGAACTCCCGAGGCGACCGCGACGAGCGAGCCGCCGGTCCCGACTCCGCGGTTCAGGTACGACGACCCGAGCGTCGACGCGGCGGGCGACCCGCTGGCGGTCGCGTTCAACAGCCGAGAGCGGTTCAGAGACGTCGGGTGGCTCGTCGACGACTTCGAGGACGAGCGCCTCTGGGGGACGTTCGCGGGACGGTACGCCGTCGAGGAGGAGGTCGTCTACTCCGGGTCGCAGTCGCTCCGCCTCGAAGCGGCGCCGGACGACGAGCGGGTATGGATTTACCGGACGTTCGAGGACGGTATCGACCTCTCCGAGGCGGACCTCTCGCTGGCAGTCAACCTCGAAACGCCCGACACCGAGGGCATCACGGTTCGCCTCGCCGCGCCCGACTACGACAACACGCTGCTTCTCGGTCGGCACATCTGGAAGGCCGGCTGGCAGCGCCTCGACCTCGGACCGCAGCGCGTCACGGGGTCGCCGGACCTGACGAACGTCACCGAGATAAGCATCCAGCTGTACACCGGCGGCGGCACGACGGCGCGCTTCTACGTCGACTCGCTCCGGGCCAAACCGCGGGCCGGCGCGGGGTCGGTGATGATAACGTTCGACGACAACACCCGGAGCCAGTACGACACGGCGTATCCGATACTGGAGTCTCACGGCTTCCCCGGCGTCGTCGGCGTCATCCCGTGGACCGTCGGGTCGAGCCATCGCATCCCACGGTCGGGGATGGACGAGATGGTCGAATCCGGCTGGGACATGGTGAGCCACCCCCAGCAGTCGGACTCGTTCCGCGTCCTCTCGCCGGCCGACCAGCGCGCGAGCATCAGGGAGTCGAAGGCGTGGCTCGTCGAAAACGGGTTCGAACGCGGGGCCGACTTCATCATCTGGCCGTACGGCCGGTACAACGAGTCGGCGCTCGATGCCGCGAGCGACTACCACTACCTCGGGTTCGTGACCGTCGGGGGGCCGACCGGTGCGATATCAGACCCGCAAATCGTCGGCCGGACCGACGGCGACGACGTGCAGAAGGCGAAGAAGGCGCTCGACTTCGCCGCCCAGTACAACCAGCTCGCGGTGCTCATGTACCACGACGTGACGGGGAAGGGGCGCTCCGTCAGCCCGGCGGCGTTCGCCGAGACGATGGACTACGTCGACGAACTCGGGCTGGACGTGGTCACCGCGTCGAGCTACTGGGACTCGATCCGAAACTCCATCTGACGCGGCGATTCGCCCGGCACGCCGGACCGAGTACGGCGACATGCTGTTTTTCAAGACAGTCTCGATGAACGTGATACGGATTCGATTAGTCGCGGTTTCGTGAACGTTAGACAGCCGTTCTAACCGTCCTAAACGGCTGAAATTCGGCTTTACATACGTGTTGCTGACGACTAACAAAGACCCGAACGGCCCAATCACCGGGTCGAAGTATCGATGTTCCTACGCACTCTCCAATTCGATTCGCCGCCGCGGGGCGACACGCCCGACGACGGCGGACCGGTCGACGCGCCGCGTTCAACACAGGGGTCGCACGCGAGGGGCGATGTACCGCGGTAACGCCGTCGGCGTCGTCGTACCCGCGTACAACGAGGCGCGGTTCGTCGGCGGCGTCGTCGACACCCTCCCCGCGTTCGTCGACCGCGCGTATGTTGTCGACGACCGCTCGACCGACGGGACGTGGGAGGAGATTCGGCGGCACGCGGCGCGCGCGAACGAGCGAGCGGCCGAACCGGTCGTCGCCGCGGCCGACGGTGGCGCGTCGCTCGACGGACGCGTCGTCCCGATTCGACACCCAGTCAACCGCGGGCGCGGCGCGGCCGTCAAGACCGGCTACGAACGCGCTCTCGCCGACGGGATGGACATCGTCGTCGTGATGGACGGCGACGGACAGATGGACCCGGACATCATGCCCGCCATCATCGACCCCGTCGTCGACGGAGACGCCGACTACGCCGTCGGCGACCGACTCGCCGCGCGCGACACCCGCCGGGGAATGCCGCCGTGGCGGCTGTTCGGCAATCTCCTGTTGTCCGGGCTAACGCGCATCGCCAGCGGCTACTGGCACATCCGCGACCCGCAGAACGGCTACACGGCCATCTCGGCGGAGGCGCTCTCGGAGCTGGATTTCGACCGGCTGTACGACCAGTACGGCTTCCTGAACGACCTGCTCGTGAACCTGAACGTTGCGGAAAAGCGCGTCGCGACCGTGCCGATGCGCGCGCGTTACGGCGACGAAGAAAGCGGCATCAGGTACTCGACGTTCATCCCCGGGCTGTCGTTCCTCCTGCTCAGGGACTTCCTCTGGCGGCTCCGCGTTCGGTACCTCGACGGCGGCGTTCACCCGGTGGCGGTCCTCTACGCGCTCGGCGTCGTGAGCGTCCTCGCCGGCGTGCTCCGACTGGTCGGCGGGGTCGCGTCGAAGGACCGACCGGGTCGGCAGTCTCTCACCGGAGTCCTCGTCGGCCTCGGGTCACTCGGCGGCGCGATGGTCCTCGACAGCCGCGAGAACGAACGGTTGCGAGTCGCGGCGGAGCCGTCCACGTCGTTCGAGCGGGGGGGGCGCGTCGAACGGGGCACAGCCGTCGTCCCGCGTCGACGGTGCCGACGAGAGCGACGAGAGAAACGAAAAAGAGCCCGACAGAGTCGCTGACGGCCGCGAGATAGCAGGAGGAGGGAGTTAGTCACCTCGTACCGCCGAAAGCCGTGGGGTGAGGCGCTCAATAACAACAGCCTAGTCGCGTCATCTAGCCGGTAATGGGGTCTACATCACACAGCAAAGAACGATTAAATCGGGCACTCGGTGAGCTCTCTCTAGACGTGCCCTTCGCGCTGCTCGTCGTCGTTTCGAGTAGCCTCGTCGCGGTCCTCGATGTCGTTCCGACCGTACAGGCCCTCGTCGGACTCCCGATTCTCCTGTTTCTTCCCGGTTACGCGCTGCTGCTCGCACTGTTTCCCGCCGGGTCGTCGGGCAACCCGGCCGAGGGACCGTCGTTCGGCCGGTTCGAGTGGCAGCCGGACCTCAGCCTCACGGAGCGATTTGCGCTCGCTTTCGGGATGAGCGTCGCGCTCTTGCCGGTCGTCGGACTGGCGCTCCTCTGGGCTGGCGTCGGACTGAACGCCGCGCCCGTCCTCCTCGCGCTGTCGGCGATCATCGTCGTCGGCCTCGCCGTCGGCGAGGCACGGCGGCGTCGGCTCCCCGAGGGAGAGCGCTTCCACGTCCCGATTCGGCGCTGGTACGCCGACGTGGTCCGGTCGTTCGACCAGTCTTCGCGGGTCGATTCGCTCCTGAACGTCGCGCTCGCGTTCGCCATCCTCTTGGCCGTCGCGAGCCTGAGCTACGCGCTCGTCGCACCGGGGACGGGCGAGTCGTATTCGAGCCTGTCGCTTCTCACGCAGGACGCCGGCGGCGAGTTCGTCGCCGCCGACTACCCCGAGGAACTGACGGTGGGTGAGCAGACCGAACTGTTCGTCTCCGTCGCGAACGCCGAGGGGGAGGCGACGAGATACACGCTCGTGGCCGAACTCCAGCGCGTCGAGCGGACGAACGGCGAGACGACGGTCGTCGAGCGACAGGTGCTCGGGTCGCGGACGGAGACCGTCGCGGACGGCGAGACGTGGCGGACCCGCCACACGTTCGCCCCGGCGCTGACCGGCGAAGACCTCCGGCTCACCTACTTCCTGTACGAGGGCGACGCGCCGGCGGAGCCGAGCACCGACACGGCGTACCGCTCGGCGTACGTCTGGCTCACCGTGACCGATGAACCGACCGGCGGCGCTGACGCCGGCGACGACGCGGCGTAACTCGCGCCCGCGCGGCCGTCGATCCGTCCTGAACGTGGCCGCCGCTCGGCTGTCGGGTGGAAAACGAAAAAGCCGAGTCGAAATGCGAACGTGGGTGCCTCTGTCGTCTGCGGCGTCACCGCGGGCGGGTGGGCGCGCGGCGCGCCGTCTACTGTTCTGCTGTTCCGTCGTCTCGGTCTCAGCCGTCGTTGTCTTCGAAGGTCAGCGCCGCGTCGCCGGTCAGGTTCATCTTCGTGATGTCACCCGAGAACCGGAAGGCGTCGACGTTGTCCGTAACGGAGCCTTTCACCTTGCCGTTGGTGACGCTGTCGTCGCTCTCGGTCGGCCCGACGAGCGGATCGTTCAGGATTTCGCCCGAGACCATGAAGTCGTACGTCGTCTCCGTGCCGTCGCCCTCGACGACGAGGGTGTTCGGCAGGGAGAACACGGCAGGGTCGACCCGCGTGCCGTTGACGTAGACCTCGGCCTCGCCCTGGAGGAACGACAGCGACGTAATCGTGCCCGTGAAGCTGTACGTGTCTTCGGCCCCCTCGGTGGTGACCCAACCCGTCGCGGAGCTTTCGGACACGTCGTCCCACTCTTCGATGGTGTCGCCCGAGGCTTCGAGCGTGCCGCTGACGCTGACTTCGTACTGCGTCTCGACGCCGGTGCCGACGAGGCGCAGTTCGTTCTGGCTGTCGGTGGAGTCGTCGGTCGTCGAGTCGTCCGTGCTCGAATCGGTCGAGTCGTCCGTCGTCGCGTCCGTAACCGTGCTCTCTGTCACCTGCTCGCCGTCGACGTAAATCTCGGCCTCGCCTTCGACGAAGCCGAAGGAGGTGACGCTTCCCGCGAAGTTGAACGTGTCCTCGACGCCCTCGGTCGTAATCCAGCCGCTGGCGGAGGTGCCGTCGATGGTGTCCCACGACTCGATAGTGTCGCCTGAGGCTTCGAGCGCGTCGCTGACGGTGAACTCGTACTGGGTCTGGGTACCCGTGCCGACGAGGCGAAGTTCGTGCGAGAGGTCGCTCGTCGAGTCCGTCGTCGAATCGTCCGTCGAGTCCGTCGTCGAATCGTCCGTCGAGGTGTCCGTCGTGGCGTCAGTGACTGTACTCTCGGTTACCTGCTCGCCGTTGACGTAAATCTCACACTCGCCTTCGAGGAACGAGAACGAGTCGATGTCGCCGGAGAACGTGTAGGTGTCCTCGACGCCTTCGGTCGTAATCCAGCCGGTCGCGGTGCCGCCGGAGATGTCGTCCCACTCCTCGATGGTGTCGCCCGACGCCTGCAGCGAGTCCGTCACGGTGAACTCGTACTGGGTCGTCGTGCCCGTGCCGACGAGGCGAATCTCGTTCGGGAGGGGTTCGGTCGTGGAATCCGTCGTCGAATCGTCGGTCGTCGAATCTGTCGAGTCGTCCGTGGTCGACGAGTCGTCGCTAGTGCTCCCGTCGGCGCTCGGGAGCGGACAGGAGTCGCTGCTCGTGATGTTGCTCGTGTCCACGTCGGCCCCGCTGAACACCGTCGCCTGCCCGGAGACGTTGATGTTCGAGTCCAGAATCTCACAGTTCGTGGCATCGTTGACGAGGACGCCGTCCACATCGCCGTTCGGGAAGTGGATACAGCTGTTCTGAACGGTCGAACCGTTGCGGTCGTTGTCGATGCAGACCGCCGCGCCGGCGGGCTGAGACCGCGTGCTGCCCGTGATGGAGACGTTTTCGAGGTTCACGCCCCACGGCTTGTCCGCGGTGTCGGTGTCGACGGAGTCGGCGTGAATCGTCTGGACCGACGTGTCGTTCTGGATGCGGCAGTTGCGCAGGGTGAAGCCGCCGTGGCCGGCCCACGTCGGCGACGAGACGATGCCGCGCGAGGTGGGACAGGACTTGAAGATGAAGTCACAGTCCTCGATGAGGACGCCGGCATAGCCGTTACCGGTAGAGTCGATGCGGAGGCCCTCGGGACTGTCGAGGCTGTCGCCGTCGCGGGCGTGCTCGTTGAGGTTGTCCGCGTCCATGATGACTGTCGCGCCCTTGATCCACGAGGTCTTGGAGGGGTGGTCGCCCGCGGAGATGCGCATGTTGGTGTTGTCGTTGTTCTTGAACAGCCCGCCCTCGACGCGGAGGACGCCACGGGTGTGGGTCGCGCGGAACGACGACGACCCGCGCTGTTCGATGTGGCAGTCGACGAGGCGAATCTCGCCGACTGAACCGCCCTGTACACGGATACCCGCGACGCCGTCGGGGTAGCCCGGAAGCTCGGCACCCTCACGCATGTAGACGCGGCGGGCGACGTTGACGCCGTCGACGGAGGAACAGTCGTACGCGAGGAGCTGGCGGCGAGCGTTGTTGTCGGTGGGGGTGCGGCCGAGCCACTCGACGTCCTCGATGAGGCCGCCGTCGTCGTTTATCATCCAGATGTCCGCCGTGGTAGTGTCGTCGTCGGTCTGCTGGATGGAGAAGTTCTTCAGGACGTGGTGGTCCCCGCTCGTGATTTCGAGGAACCGGTACTTCTCACCGTTGTTGCCCGACGGGAAGACGAACTGCACGTCCTTGTGGGAGCTGCCGGTGCCGACCATCCCGAAGCGGGAGACGTCGTCGTTCCAGTACTGTGTCTCGGTGGCGAGATACTCACCCGGAGGGAATTCGATGAGCGTCCCGCTTTCGTACGCGGAATCGAGTTGGTTGTCTATCGGTTCGTTTCCGTTGGGGTCCATTCCAAGGTCGTCCACCGCGTTGACGACGCGGTCCCATTGGATACCGAAGCGCTCCTCTGGTCCAGACGCAGCCGACGCGACGCCGGCAGAGAGGGCAGTCGATGCGGCCATCGCACCGAGTTTGAGGTAGTTCCGCCTGTTGAGTTGCGATTCGAGGATGGAGTCTGAATCCGCCGCAGATTCGTCGTCATCTCCATCGGTTAGTCGTGCCATACCCGAGGAAAGCCCTCGTTAAGGTGATAATCATTATTGCGAGGTATAATCTAGTTAGCTACGATTATATGCGGGTTTGATTCGGATGGAGGCCAGTTAGTTACCAGTTGCATTCCAGAGACACACCTTATATTCTCTCAAGAAAATATCAACTAAATATGTATATGTCGCCATATTGGCGGTCGAAAACGACCACTTAATCGATACTATACGAGCCAAATCGACATGCTGTGTCGAATCAAAATCAGTCCGTGAAATGTCTCTGCTCGCCAGATAATTAATCTATGAACTGGTAATTACGCTCCCACCGAACCTTGCGAGGGCGTTCGTTTCACCACGCCCACATTTTCTGACGGTGTTCTGATAGGTTTGATTCACGTCGAAGGTTCAGCTAGCAATGAGAGTCAGTCGAATCGACCACTCAGCGGGCCCGTCGAGTCGGCCGAACGCCGACCTCACTTGGACATCACGGAGACGAGTTCCCGGAGGTTCTGTTTGACCCGCCAGTCGAAGAGCGTCATGAGCGACGCGGCGCTGACGGCGTAGGCGACGACGCCGATAGCGACGAGGACCGCGAACTCGACGAGCGGCGACCCGACGCGGTTCTGCGCCGCGAGGACCGCCAGCGCCATCGCGCCGCTGGCAGCGACGGGGTACGAGAGCTCTCGGAGGAACCGGCGGTAAGTCGTGCCGAGCGTTCGTTTCATTTCGCGCGCGTAGAGCGGGACCATCGGGAACGCGAGAATGCCCGTGACCGCGAGGGCGGTCCCTTCGATGCCGTAGGCGCTCGTCGCGGGGACGATAGCTATCGCGAGCAGCGCGACGCGGAGGAAGCCAAGTTTGGTCTGTACATCGGGGCGGCCGACGGCGCGCCAGACGGGGTTGAACGTCGCGAAGAGCGTCCGAAAGAGCCCGTAGGCGACGAGAATCTGCATGGCGAGCACCATCGGGAGCCAGTCTTCGCCGAGGAACGCGCCGACGAAGGCGGGCGCGACGAGGTAGATGCCGACCGACATGGGCAAGGCGACGAACGCCGTGAGCCGGAAGGTGCTGAAGAACGCCTCGCGGAGGGCGCGCTGGTCCTCCTGAAGCTTCGAGTAGGTCGAGAACATCACGCTGGAGACGACGACGGCGATTTCGGTCGCCGGCGCGTTGGAGATGCGGTAGGCGAGTTGGTAGTAACCGAGCGAGGTCGCCGTCAGGAGCCAGCCGACGACCGCGTCGTCGCCCTGTCCGTAGAGGAACTCGACGATGGACGACCCCGTGACCCATTTCCCGTAGCCGATGAGTTCGGCTGCATACGCCCGGTTCAGCGCGGGGCGCGGCCGGTACGGATGCAGGAAGTAGGTCACGACCGAGCGGACGCTTGCGTCGGCGAGGTAGCCGAAGATGAGCGCCCAGACCGTCGGGCTGACCGCGGCGTAGCCGAGCGCGACGACGACGTAGGCCGTCGTCCCGCTGACCCGGTAGGCGAACTCCTTGTGGAACGCGAGGTCCTTCTTGAAGTAGACCATCGCGGGGTTCCGCAGCGCGAGGAAAATCGGGACCAGCGCGATGGCGCGGATGAGGTCCCGCGCGGCGGGCTCGCCGAACAGCGAGGCGAGCGACGGGGCCGCGAAGTAGAGAACCGAACTCATCAGCAGGCCGCGGAGGAGTTCGAGCGTGAACGTCGTGTTCAGGTACTCGTCCACGTCGTCGTCGACGCGCTGGATGAGCGCGGCGTCGATACCGAGGTTCGTCAGGCTCAGAAGCGCCGAGATCGTGAGGAGCGCGATACCCATCAGCCCGATAGCCTCGGGGCCGAGCAACCGCGCGAGGACGATGAACATGACGACCTTCAGCACCCGGTCGAGGACGTTCATCGCCGACACCCACATCCCGCTTTTCACCGTCCGCTCTGCGAGGTCGCTGTCGTCGTCGCCGGGAACGAACCGGCGGCGAATCGTCCGGACGACCGAGCGAATCTTATCTCTCATCGAACGCACCTCGCGGGTCGTCGCTTCGGCGGAGACCCGGCGTATTCACGAACGGTAACACTCGGCTACACATCGGCTCAGGAGCCGATTAATTATTGACTCGCTACTGGATTCCGGCGGGGTCGCGGTTCCCGTAGTCGCGCGGATTAGGCGCTGTTTGACGAGGCAGAGCGACCTGCCGAGCCCCGTGGTGTCCGAACCCGTGCGGCGGGGCAGGGACCATCGGCCCACAGGCCGCCGGTCGGAAGAGAACAGCGGCGGCACCGGCGGTAGCGGTTCTAGCATCGGCGTGAAAATCGGACCCCGCGTCCCTACACCCCTACCCGGACACGTAGTAGAGGTCGGCCGCGCCGTTCGCCATGACGCGGTTCACGTTGGGCTGGTTCTGGACGGCCGTGAGGTTCGCCGCGGAGTACCGGAGTTCGCGGTACGCGACCACCTCGCGGTCGTAATCGGTCTTCGAGACCATCAGATACCGCGGGCCGTCGTAGTAGCTCGGCAGGTCGGTGAGCGCCTCGTCGGGCGTCGTGAAGCCGAGCGCCGGCGTGGTTCGCTCGGGGAGCGCCTCGGCGAAGCGGTCGGGGTTCCCGCGGATACCCACGTATCGAATGTCCTCGTCGGACATCTCGAACGCGGTGTCGTACGCCCCCATCTGCTGGGCGGGGACGTGGTTCGAGGGGAGATAGATGTACGGCGACGGGAACATCACCATGAGCGTGAGCCCGATGACGAGCGCCGTCGCGACGGGCGTGCCGGCCTTGACCGCCCGCCCGTACTTCGACCAGTAGCTCGTCCCCGCGAGCCACTCGAACGCGTAGAACAGCCCGACGCTCCCGACGACGGTCGCGATAATCATCGCGAAGCCGACGTGGCGGAAGAAGAAGTTCGTCTCCGAGATGACGCCGAGGAGGTGCGCGAAGAAGTACGGCACCAACACGACGAGGCTGAACGTCAGCGTCCGCAGGATGGTCCGTCCCTGACCCGACAGCTGCGGGAACCGCCCGAACAGGACGCCGAGGAAGACGCCGAAGGTAATCAGGGCGTACACGGCGTTCACGAGGAACAGCTTCACGAACACATCGAAGATGCCGCCGCCGACGGCGGTGACGGAACCGGTGCGCTGGGAGATAGCCGTTCCGGCCTCGGAACTCCCCGAGAGAATCCCGAGCAACCCCTCGACGAACAGACCGCCCGTCGAGAAGCCGACGGTGTACTGCGTCAGCCAGTAGACGAAGGCCGCGGCGAAGACGATGGTCAGGCCGTACACCGGTCGCTGTTCGGCGACGGCGTCCGGGGTCCGCCAGCGCTGGACGAGTTGGATACCCGCGGCGACGACGAACAACACGAGGTAGTTGACGGCGACCTGCAGGTGGTACGACACCAGCGCGACCGTCCCGATGGCGAACAGGACGGAGACGGGCGTGATGTGACCGCGCCACCGGCTCTCGACGGCGTCGGTGCCGGAGAACTGGTGCTTGAAGAAGAGGTACAGAAGCACCAGTCCGAGGAACGACGCCAGCGAGTACGGGAAGAACATGAGCTTGAACCCGTTGAGGTTCACCGGTAGGAACAACAGCGCCGAGAACACGGCGATGAGGACCGCCCGACGGTCGGGGACGATGAGCGAGACGAGAAGCGGGACGAACACGAGGTAGACGACCGAGACGAAAAACACCACGAGCATCATCGCGGTGGTGATTTCGACGCCGAGGGCGGCGCTGAATATCCCAGCGGAGACGTGGCCGCTCGGGTAGACGATTTCGAGCGGCGTCAGCGTCTCCGAGGCGAGCGACTTCGCCCAGCCGAGGTGCGTCAACGAGTCGTTGAACCCGTAGAAGTAGTACTCCCGGACGAGCGGAAGGGCTGAGACCGCGGCTATCGCGAGGGCCGCTAGACCCACGCCACCGGCTGCGAACCGACTGTTCGGGGCGCGAACGACCACGACCAACGCGGTCAGTACCGCCACCGCCACGCCGACCCAGAAGACCACCGGAGTCGACTGGTAGATTGAGACCTCGTACGCGCGCGCCGGCGACGCGCGAGCGACGAGAATACCGACGGCTAGCGCGAGAAATCCGACGAGGAGGAGTGTTCTCGTGAGCCGCGAATCGCGTTGCTTCATCCCGTGAGAGAAGGCGAGTAGCGTAGTTTGTTATTGAGAATGTAATCGGTGTCGGCGGACGGTATGGACGTTCTTCCCCGCGTCTCGGGAGTCAGCAACCGAAGCGTCGGGCGTCGAGGGGCCATCCGAGGCAGAGACCCGTTCGAACCTCGGTTCCGGTCGGTTCGACGACGCTCGACGCCGCCGCACGGCCGTATAGGCGCGTGATAACAAAACCCGACGCACGCGGATATCGGGCAACGATGTTACTCACAGTAGTCACGCCACAGACCGCCGAGCGAACCGGACGCGAGGGTCTTCGATGACCGGCTTCGTCGGCGGCGTCCTCGACGCGGCGACGCTCGACGCCTGCGCGGCCGAACTCCACCACGAAGACTGGTACGAGTCGGCGACGCGGTCGACCGGCCGCTTCGGTGTCTCGGTCCTCCACCACGGCGCGAGAGACCCCAAGGGCTGTACCGTCTGGGAGGACGGCTCGCGCGTGGGAGCGATATACGGCGCGGTGACGAACCTCGACGAACTCGACCTCGACGCCGACGGGCTGTTCGCCCGACTGTTTGAGGACCCGCACGCGCTCCTCCCCGAACTCGACGGCTCGTTCCTCGTCGTCGGCGTCGACGGCGACGACGAGCGCGTCGTGCTCGCCAGCGACAAACTCGGGACGCGACAGTGCTTCTACGTCGCGGGCGAGCCGTTCGCCTTCGGGACCGAGGTCGGCGCGCTGACGACCCTCCTCGACGACCCGCAGGTCGACGAGCGCGCCATCAGCGACCTGCTCATGATCGGGCACGTCTGGGGCGATAAGACGCTCGTGCAGGGCGTGAAGTTCCTCCCCTCGGGGTCCGTCCTCGACTACCGGGCCGGCGCGAGCCCCGAAATCGAGTCGTACTGGCACCACACGTTCGAACAGAGCCCCGACGACTCCTACCTCGACGACCTCACCGAGGCCTATCAGGACGTCATCGCCGACATGGCCGACACGATAGACGGCGATATCGGCTTGTGGCTCTCCGGCGGCCTCGACAGTCGCTCGATGGCGGGCGAACTCAGCCGCTACCACGACCTCACAACCTACACCTACGACTCGAACCCCGCGAACGGGAGTAACCTCGAACTCGCCGCGAAGGTCTCCAAGGTGCTCGGCCTCGAAAACAGGCGCGTCCCGGTCGAATCGGACGCGCTCGTCGACTCGCTCGACAAATCGGTCCAGCTGACGAGCGGGATGGTCGGCCTCTCGACGTTCGTCAACCTCGCGAACGTGTTCAACATCGAGGACATGCCCGACGTGCTCATCGAGGGCTGCGGGCAGGGCGGGATGATGGGCGACGGCATCGGTCGGGCCGCCGTCGAGGGAAGTAAATCCCCCGAAGCGGCGCTCTACCGCGCGAAGCACCGCATCGACGTGGACGATGCCCGGCGGCTCCTGCGGACGGAATTCGACCCGATGACGACCTACCGCGAGGAGGTGCGCAAGAGCGACCAGCCGGACCTCTACAGCACCGCGATGGACTGCTACTACCGCAACTACTTCCCGCGGTGCGACTTCGCCAGCAACCCCATCGCCGAGAGCCAGGCCGGCACGCGGGTCCCCTTCAGCGACACCGAGTTCCTCCGGGCCGTGACGCGGATGCCGCTGTCGCACCGCGTCGGCTCGATTCCGTTCACCAACGGGAAGATTCCCGCGGGGACGGCCTACCCGAAGGTCGAACTGGTCCGCCGCCTCGACAGCCGACTCGCGGACATCCCCTACGAGCGGACGAAGGTCCCGCCGGCGCGCCCGATGTGGCAACACGCCGCCGGCTTCGTCGTCGGCACCTCCGTCGACCGCATCCGCGAGCGCCTCGTCGGCGACGTGCACACCTACGGCGGCCGCTCGACCATCGGCGACTGGTACCGGACGAACCGCGCGCTCCGCGAGCGCATCGACGACCTGCTCGACTCCGCCTGCGAGCGCCCGTACTTCGACGCCGACGAGATTCGTCGCCTCCAGCGCGAGGAGCTCACGGGCGAGGCCGAGCACATGAGCGCCATCTCCGGCATCATCACCGGCGAACTCTGGGTCCGCAAGTACATCGACCGCGAAGGCCGCGGCGTCGGTGAGGGTGCCGCGAGCGCGACGGAAGCCGAAGACGCGCCGCAACCGGCCGACTGAGGCCGGACGAGCCACTCAGCACGCTTTGCACGCTTTCTTTTTTCGGTCGGACTATCGGTTACACGGAGCGCGTCAGAACGACAGGAGGCGGACGACGCGGCGGCAGCGACCACCGAAGCAACGGATAGCTACCGAACAGGGAGGACAGCCACAGAAGCCACGGCCGGCGGTGGCAACGGACAACGACGCGACGCGTGCTGGAGACCACCGACTGCGTTCCTCACGCGGGGGTCTGGGCGGTGTTCTGGTCGAACAGCCGGCGAGCTGTTCGCTTGACGAACAGGTTGGAGACGAGTGAACTCACGAAGTACCACACCATCCAAACTTGCATCGGTCCGACTAACCGCGCGCTCCAGATGATGCGGTCGGCTATCGGAATCACCGGTGCGGCCGTGACGATGGCTCCTGCGGGGTTCATCACGAACCACGACAGCCAGAGGAAGACGGGCACCGTGATGAGCATCGACCACACGATCGGCCGGAGGTTGTTTTTCATCGTCCCGAGTTGATCTCGCATCAGCTCCTGCTGACGCTCGGTGAGACGTTCCACGGCGGCATCGTCCCCGCGCTGCTTCGCGGTACTGAGTTTTTCTCGAATCCGTTGCATCTGCTCTCTCTGTGCGTCCATTCCGTCCTCGTCGAGGAACCGGCGACGGAAGCCCGTCGAGACGAGCGCAACCGCCGTCGCGAGAACGACGACGAGCAGCGGGAACGGAAGCACCCCGGCGAGCGGCCCGAGGACGAGGTCCATCGGACCGACAATCGCCGCTTTGATGGCTGGCACCTGATAGCCGGCCACGAGGGTGATTGCGCCCGCTCCGGCGAGTTTGTCGACCGGTCTCCACGCCGATTCGTCAGTCGTCGGAGCGGGCTGAGTGGTCGCGGCGCCGACCTCGATACCCGCGTCGGCGAGTGCGTCCCGAACGGCTGGCGGGTCGTCGACGACGAACACGTCGTCGGCGGGCACGAGCACGCCAGTCCTGAGCAGCCGACCCCACGTCTCAGCGTCGACGGCATCGCTCACAGCGTCGTACGTGACAGTTCCATCGCCGCGCTCTGCGTGCGCGAGGACGCTCGCGAGCGCCCGACCACCGACGTCGTCCCGCACCAACGAGTCGAGTGCAGTGTCGTCCATCCAGTAACTGTAGATGAGTTAACATTAAAAACCTGACTCCGTTGACGGCCGCCAAAACGAACATCGAGAAGAGCGCCGTCTCCGCGGGGGCTTCGGAGAAAAGAAAGACTGGCCCCGACGCTACGCCGCGTCGGCGTACATCGCCACCAGCTCGTCCGCGTTCGACTGCCACGAGTAGCGCTCCTCGATGACCGCCCGGTTCGTCCGGCCCATGCGGACGGCCTCCTCGGGGTTGGAGACGAGTCGCGCGAGCGCCCGCGCCAGCTCCTCGGCGTCGCCGGGCGCGACGAGAATCCCGCGGTCGTCGGTGATGACCTCGGGGATGCTCCCGACCGGTGTGGTGACGATGGCGTTGCCGCCGGCCATGCCTTCGAGCATGGCGATGGGAAGCCCCTCCGCGTAGGTCGGGAGGACGAACACGGTGCCGCGGCTGATGAGGTCGCGCTTGTCTTCCTCGGAGAGGAAGCCGAGGTACGAGACGTTGTCGTAGGCGGCGGCGACCGCCTCGGCGCGGTCGGCGTGGGGGCCGCGGCCGCCGATGCTCACCTCGAAGTCGAGGCCGGGCGTGGATTCGAGTATCTCGATGGCGTCGAGGAACTCGCGGATACCCTTGCGGTCGATGAGGTTCGAGACGAAGACGAGGTGGACGGGGTCGGTCGGGTACGTCGGGTCGTACTCCGCGGGTTCGACGGCGTTGGCCATGACGTGGACTTTCTCCTCGCCGGCGAGTCTGGAGACGAGGCCGCGCCAGTACTCCGAGAGGACGACCACGTCGTCGACGGCGTCGAAGACGAGCGACTGGAGTCGGCGGACGACCCCCGAGTCGGTGGCGAGGAAGTCGTCGAACGACGAGCCGTGGATGTGGAGGACGACAGGGACGCGCCAGACGTACTTCGAAAACAGGGCGAAGAACGCCGCGCGGTAGAACGAGTAGGTGTGCGACGAGTGGACGTGGACGATGTCCGGGCGTCGCTGGAAGGGGAAGAGAACGACGGCAATGAGCGACGAGAGGAGCATTCGTGCGGCGAGTTCGAGCCCCTCACCCTTCGGCGCGGTGTAGCGCGTGTAGACGTGCACGTCCATCCGGTCTTCGAGGTAGCGACGTTGTTCGGTGATATATCGGTCGATACCGCCGGTGCCTTTCGGGCCGACGATGAGGAGTGTTTGCTTGGGCTTCATGGGGTTGGTTCTGGTGATTCTGCGGGTCGTGGTCGGGGAGTCCCGAATCCGAGTCACGAGACGCGTCGAGGCGGGCGGAGCGCGCGCCGGTCGATGCGAGAAAATTGGGCGGTTCGGCGGTTAGTTATGGGTCGATTGACCGTCTCCGGGAGCGGGCAGACGCACCGGGCTGGGCTTCGATTGCGGCGGACGCCGCCGGCGTGGGGTCGGCGATGGCGCGACGCCGATTACGCCGGGACCGTATGCCTCGTCAGCGAGTCGACCGTCTCGACGGAGCCGTAGTTCAGCGCCACCTGGACGATGACGTCGGTGAGGTTGACCTTGTCCGCGAGGAACGCGTCGCGCTTTTCGGCCCAGCGGGCCTTCGCGCCGTCGTCGGCGAGGAGTTCCTCGGCGCGGGCCATCACGTCGTCGAACGACTTGAGGTTGGAGATGAGCCCCTGCCGTTCGAGTTCGACGAAGTTGCCCATGTCGTCGTCGCCGACGAAGGAGTTCGACCGGATGGCGGGCGTCCCGAGCAGCGCCGCCTCGGTGACCATGGTCTGGGTGTCGGCGACGAGCAGGCTCGCTTCGGCGAGCACGTCGTGGACGAGCGCGGGATGGAAGTCGAACGGCCGGGTGTCGAGGTCGCCGTCGCGGCGCTCCTCGCTCTCGTCGAGGACGAAGACGGTCGCGCGCTCGCCCAGCATTTCGATGAGTTCGCGGCGGCGCTCGGGGGTGAACCCGCCGTGGCCCACGTCGTGGTGCGAGCCGAACGCGTTGAACCGGACGACGACGAACTGCTCGTCGGGGTCGAGACCGAGTTCGGCTCGGATGTCCACCGAAGGCTCGTACACGTCGGGATGGAGGTAGGCCGTCTCTTTGAACCCGCGGAACTGGTAGTGGTTGTCCGCGAGGTCCTTCCCGAAGGTGTGGGGCGTCAGAATCGCCTTGGCGAACGGCCGGGAGACGACGTGGTCCAGCGAGGTCGGCTCGGAGTCGAGCAGGAGGACCACGGGCGTCCGCGAGACGGCCCCGGCGTGGGCCGCGTAGCCGCCCATCCCGAAGATGAGGTCGGGCTTGAACCGCCGCACGGCCCGGAAGATGTTGACGTAGTGGAACGGGAGCGACTTGAAAAGCGAGTACTTCGTCGTCCCGCAGGAGCCGTAAATCTCGTGCGGAAGGTCGTAGTACTCGAGCAGGTCCTTGGTACAGCCGTAGTCGCGGCCGAGGACGAGCACGTCGTGACCCATCGCCTGAAGCTCTCTGACGGCGTACTTGTAGAGGTGAACGTGCGCGGGCGTGTTGGTGAAGAACAGGTATCGCATACTCTCTGGCAGTTCCACGCGCCCCGCGGGAGTAGTTATACGGCGTCTACCCGCCGCCGCCGCTCGAATCGACGCCGACTTCCGGCCGCGAAAACCGCCACGAGGCAGTTACAGTCGCCATAACAAAACCCGGACGTGCACTCGGGTTCCCTGACCGGGCGCTCGCGCGCCGTTTCGCCTCAAATCGTTCGCATCGATGCGGACGGACGCAGTCCGCACTCGAGGTGAACGGAACGTCCTCCAAGCCGACCCCCCGATGCGCCCCACAAATCAGATGTCTCAGACGCCTATCCCCACTCTCATCCCGCGACGACGAACCGCCAACACGGACCCGACGACGCGGCGTCACTCGACCGGAACGACGAATTGCCGACACGTAACGGCGGCTCGACCGACCGCAACGACGACGAACCGACCGACCGGGAGCGACCGCTGATGTTCCCGTGGGAGCACGCCGCTGTCGGCTACATCATCGTCTCACTGTGGGCGCGGGCGACCGACCGGAAACTCGACGGCTGGGCCGCGCTGGCGGTGCTGTTCGGAACGCAGTTCCCCGACCTCGTCGACAAGCCGCTGGCGTGGTCGTTCGGCATCCTCCCGAGCGGTATCTCGGTGGCGCACTCGATTCTCGTCTCGGTGCCGGTCTCGATACTCGTCGTGGTCGTCGCGCGGCGCTACGGAGCGGCGACGGTCGGCGTCGCCTTCGCCCTCGGCTACCTCTCGCACATCCCCGCGGACCTGCTGTACAACGGCTTTTTCTTCGGGAACTACGACGTGATTCGGGCGTTCCTCTGGCCGCTGTCCCACGGCAGCGAGTCGTCGATGGGCGGCTTCTTCGCCCAGACGTGGTTCTACCTGCGCCGCTTCGTCGTCTTCCTCGGCCGACCCGAGGCGTGGGTGCTTGTCGCGTTCGAACTCGCGTTGCTCGGGAGCGCCGTCTGGCTCTGGCTGGGCGACGGCGCGCCCGGCGTGGCGCTTCTCAAGCGCTCCGTGACCGGAATCCGCCGCAGCGTTACGAAGTGACTGCGACCGGATTTCGGGTGGCAATCACTCCATAACAAAGCCCTCACCGAGACTGAATTTCGCTAAGGCAGGCAGACTCCCCGCCGACATGATATGAAATTCCAGATTTCCAGTCGATTCGGCCGACCGCCGAGTCGACACAGACAGTCGATGGAGCGCGACCGACGCGAGGTGGACGACGATGAGCGCCGAGGTGGGCGTCGAATCCCACGTCGACGACGGCGTCACCATCGGCTACGGCGACGGTAACGACCCGATCATCGGCGACCGGGCGCGAATCCGCGCCGGCACCATCGTCTACGACGACGTGACCATCGGCGACGACTTCGTCACCGGCCACAACGTCCTCGTCCGCGAGCACACGACCATCGGCGACCAGGTCCTCCTCGGGACCGAGACGGTCGTCGACGGTACTACGACCATCGGATCGCGCGTGAGCATCCAGACGAACGTCTACATCCCCACCAACACCCGCATCGGCGACGACGTGTTCGTCGGACCGGGCGTGGTGATGACGAACGACCCCTACCCGGTCCGCACCGACGCGGAACTGGTCGGCCCGACAATCGAGAACCACGCCTCAATCGGCGCGAACGCGACGCTTCTCCCCGGCGTGACCGTCGGCGAGGGCGCGTTCGTCGCCGCCGGCGCGCTCGTCGTGAACGACGTGCCGCCGCGAACCCTCGCCGTGGGCGTCCCCGCCGTCCACCGCGAACTGCCGGAGCAACTGCGGGGAGAAAACAGGATACGACGATGAGTTCAGACCACATCTCCATCGCTGCGCCCCAACTCGGCGCGGCCGAACGGAACCGGATCGCGGCCGTCCTCGAAAGCGGCATGATAGCCGACGGCCCCGAGGTCCGGGGCTTCGAGCGGGAGTTCGCGGACTACTGCGACGCCGACCACGGCGTCGCCACTCCAACGGAACGACGGCGCTCCACGCCGCGCTCCACGCGCTCGGCGTCGGCCCCGGCGACCGCGTCCTGACGACGCCCTTCACGTTCATCGCGACGGCCAACGCCGTCGCATTCACGGGGGCCGAGGTGGGATTCGTCGACATCGACCCGCGGACGTACAACATCGACCCCGACGCGCTCGAAGCACGACTCAGGGCCGGCGAGCAGGTGGACGCGGTCATCGCGGTCCATCTCTACGGTCTCCCGGCCGACATGACGCGACTCACGGAACTCGCCGACGAGTACGACTTCCTGCTCGTCGAAGACGCCGCGCAGGCCCACGGCGCGGAAGTCGAGGGACGGCGCGTCGGCTCCTTCGGCGACGCCGCGTGCTTCTCGTTCTACCCGACGAAGAACATGACCACGAGCGAGGGCGGCATGATTACCACCAACCACGCGGACGTCGCCGAGCGCGCCGCCCGGTTCGTAGACCACGGCCGCGTCTCCGGCTACGAACACGCCGAGGTCGGCCACAACTTCCGCATGACGAGCATCGCCGCGGCCATCGGCCGGGTCCAGCTCGAACGCCTCCCCGAGTTCACCCGCGCGCGACAGGCGAACGCCGCCGCGCTCACCGAGTACCTCGAAGACTCGCCGGTCACGACGCCCCACACGCCGCCGGACCGGACTCACGTCTTCCACCAGTACACCGTCGCCTGCGACGGCGTCGAGCGCGACGCTCTCAAGTCGTACCTCGACGCGAAGGGCATCGCCACGGGCGTCTACTACCCGAAGCCCGTCCACAAGCAACCCGCGTACGAACACCTCGCGGTGTCGGCCCCCGTCGCGGAGGAAGCCGCGGCACGGGTGCTCTCGCTGCCGGTCCACCCCGGACTCAGCGAGGCCGACGTGGAACGCATCGGGACTGCGGTCGCCAACTACGTGGAGGTGGCGAGGTGAGCCGAGAACCCGACGGACTCCGCGCCGACGGCGGCCGAGAGCGCCCGGTCCGCGCGGGCGTCATCGGCGTCGGGTCGATGGGGACCAACCACGCGCGGGTCTACGCGGAGCTTCGCGGCGTCGAACTGGTCGGCGTCGCCGACGCGGACGCAGAGCGAGCCGCCGAGGTCGCCGCCGACTTCGGCACCGACGCGTACGGAATCGATGAACTTCTCGAACATGTCGACGTGGTGACGGTCGCGGTGCCGACGCCCTATCACGAATCGGTCGCCCGGCAGTGCATCGACGCCGGCGTCCACGCGCTCGTCGAGAAACCCTTCGTCGACGACCTCGACGCGGGCGCGGAGTTAGCCGCGCTCGCCGAGGACCGCGGCGTCGTGCTGCAGGTCGGCCACATCGAGCGGTTCAATCCGGCCGTCCGAGCCCTCCCCGACCTCCTCGACGGCGTCGAACCCATCGCCATCACCGCGAACCGGCTCGGCCCGCCGCTGAATCGCGAGATGGGCGACGGCGTCGTCATGGACCTCATGATTCACGACATCGACGTGGTGCTCTCGCTGGTCGACGCCGAGGTCGACCGCGTGGCCGCGACCGCCACGCCCGACGAGCAGTACGCGACGGCGCAGCTGACCTTCGAGAACGGCGTCATCGCCTCGCTCACCGCGAGTCGGCTTACCCAGCAGAAGACGCGAACGCTCGACATCACCGCGCGCGACCGGCTCATCCGGGTCGACTACCTGAACCAGTCGGTCCAGATTTTCCGCCAGTCGCGGCCGGACTACCTCCGGGACAACGGGGGCGTCCGCTACCGCCACGAGGTGGTCATGGAACAGCCGATGATAAACACCGGCGAGCCGCTGAAGCGCGAGCTACAGGCGTTCGTGGACGCCGCGACCGACGGCGGCCCGGTCCTCGTCACCCCGGCCGACGGCCTGCGCGCCATCGAACTCGCCCGGCGCATCGAGACCGACGCCGAATCGGCGATTCGGAGCGTCGGGGCCGCGGCGGCCGCGGAGACGACAGAGACCCCGGAGGGCCGACAATGAGCCGCGAGCACCCCGGACTGTACGGCTCCGACCGTTCACCCGACGAACAGACGCGGGCCCTGCGCGCCGGCGAGGTTCCCGTCGCGGTGTACGGCCTCGGCAAGATGGGCCTCCCGCTGGCGGCCGTCTACGCCCGCGCGACGGGTAACGTCACCGGCGTCGACATCAGCGAGGACGTGGTCCGCGGCGTCAACGACGGCGAGTGCCACGTGGCGAAGGAACCGGGACTCCCCGAGTTAGTCGCCGAGCAGGCCGAACGCGGCGCGCTCCGGGCGACCACCGACGGCGTCGCCGCGGCCGAAGGAGCCGCGATTCACGTCATCATCGTTCCGACCCCGCTGACCGACGACCGCGAACCCGACCTCGCGGCGTTCGAGGCCGTCCTCGACAGCATCGCACAGGGCCTCGCGCCCGGCGACCTCGTCGTCGTCGAGTGTACCGTCCCGCCGGGGACGAGCAAAGACCTCGTCGTCCCGTACCTCGCGGAGCGAAGCGGCCTCTCGACCGGCGAGTTCGGCCTCGCGTTCTGCCCCGAGCGGACCTCGTCGGGCCGGGCGCTCCGCGACATCACCGAGTCGCACCCGAAAATCGTCGGCGGCGTCGACGCCGAGAGCACCCGCGTCGCGGCGCTCGTCTACGGCGAGCTCACCTCGAACGAGGTGATTCCCGTGCGCGACGCGACGACCGCGGAGGCCGTGAAACTGTTCGAGGGCGTCTACCGCGACGTGAACATCGCGCTCGCCAACGAACTCGCGCGGCTCCGCGACGACCTCGGCATCGACGTGACCGAGGCCATCGACGCGGCCAACACCCAGCCGTACTGCGACATCCACGCGCCCGGCCCGGGCGTCGGCGGCCACTGCATCCCGTGGTACCCGTACTTCATCACGAGCCGAGTCGAGGCCGAGACGCCGCTGCTCCTGACCGCCCGCGAGGTCAACGACAGCATGCCGGCGTTCACCGCCGACAAGCTCCGCGACGAGCTGGCCGCGGCGGGACGCGACATCGAAGGTTCGACCGTCGCCGTCCTCGGCGTCACCTACCGCCCCGGCGTCGCCGAGACCCGCGCGACGCCCGCTGCGGGCGTCATCGACCGACTGAACGAACTCGGCGCGACCGTCCTCGCGGTCGACCCGATGCTCTCCGACGAGGTCGTCGCGTCCTTCGGCGCGACCCCCGTCTCGCTCGCCGACCTGCCAACCCGCGCTATCGACGCGGCCGTGGTCGTCACGCCGCACGAGGAGTTCGACGGCATCGACTGGACCGCCTTCGACGACCTCGTCGTCGTCGACGGTCGCGGCACCCTCGGCGACATCGGCCACCGCGTGTACGAAATCGGCGGCGGACCGCGGGGCGAGTCGTCAGAGACCGACTCCGAGGCCGAGGCCGAAGTCGCAGTGGGGACCGACGCGCCGCACGGAGGTGCGAGCCGATGAACCGCCTCAAAGTGCTCTCGGTCGTCGGCGCGCGCCCGCAGTTCATCAAGGCGTTCCCCGTCTCCGACGCGCTCAGACGCGACCACGACGAGGTGCTCGTCCACACCGGCCAGCACTACGACGAGTCGATGTCGGGCGTGTTCTTCGACGAGCTCGACATCCCAGAGCCAGACTACAACCTCGGAGTCGGCTCGGGCGGCCACGCCGCCCAGACCGCCGAGATGATGACCCGTCTGGACGCCGTCATCGCCGACGAGGAGCCCGACGTGGTGCTCGTCTACGGCGACACCAACTCGACGCTCGCGGCGGCACTCGTGACAGCAAAGCGCGAGCCCGCGCTGGCGCACGTCGAGGCCGGCCTGCGGAGCTACAACTGGGAGATGCCCGAGGAGGTCAACCGCGTGCTGACGGACCACTGCTCGGACCTGCTGTTCGCGCCCTCCGAATCGGCCGCCGAGACGCTGGCGGCCGAGGGCATCCGCGACGGCGTCTCCGTCACCGGCGACGTGCAGTACGACGCCGTCCTCCGGGTCCGCGAGACCGCCCGCGAGCGGTCGTCGATACTCGCCGACCTCGACCTCCGAGACGGGGAGTACGTCCTCGCGACGGTCCACCGCGCCGCCAACACCGACGACCGCGACCGCCTCGAAGGCATCGTGGACGGGCTCGTGTCGTCGGAACTCCCGGTCGTGTTCCCGGTCCACCCCCGGACCGAGGGTGCGCTCGAAGCCAGCGGCCTCTGGTCGCGGCTCGCCGACGCCGAGAACGTCATCCTCGTGGAGCCGGTCGGCTACCTCGACTTCGTCCGCCTGCTCGACGGCGCGGAGCGCGTCGCCACCGACTCCGGCGGCGTCCAGAAGGAAGCGTTCTACCTCGACGCCCGATGTCTCACGCTCCGCGACGAAACCGAGTGGACCGAAACCGTCGACGCTGGCTGGAACGTCCTCGTCGGCGCGGACGCGACCGCGATTCGGGCGGCGCTGACCGACGACGACCCGCTTCCCGAAAAACCCTCGCTGTACGGTGACGGGAGCGCCGCCGAGCGAATCGTCGCCGCGCTCTCGGAGTACGAGAATGCGTGAGAAGAAGGGAGATTCGGATGCGCGAGATGACCTCCGCGTGACCCGCACGGAGCCGAGCGAATCCGGCCCCGGCTTCGCGGTCTGTCTGACCCACGACGTGGACCGCCCGTACAAGACGTATCAGGGGCTGTACTACGCGGCGAAGTCGAACCCCGGCTACCACCTCCGGACGCTCCTCCGGCGGGAGAACCCCTACTGGCAGTTCGAGGATATCATGGCGCTCGAACGCGACCTCGGCGTCCGCTCGTCGTTCTACTTCCTCAACGAGCCGAGCCTCCTCGAAACGGGGTCACTTTCGGACTGGCTCGAACCGAAGAACTGGGTCGAACACCTCGGCCGGTACGACCTCGATTCGGCGTCGATAGCCGACGCCGTCCGCGACCTCGACGGGGGCGGCTGGGAGGTCGGCATCCACGGCTCGTTCCGGTCGTGCGACGACTTCGACCGCCTCCGAACCGAAAAGCGCGAACTCGAAGCGGTGCTCGGCCACGAAATCGTCGGCGGCCGCCAGCACCACCTCAAACTCGGGCCGAACACGTGGCGCTACCACCGCGAACTCGGCTTAAAGTACGACGCCAGCCCCGGGTCGAGTTCGGAAAACGGGTTCCAACACGGCTACCGGCCGTTCAGACCCTTCGACGACGACTTTGTCGTCTTCCCGCTGACGCTGATGGAGGTGTCGCTTCCCGACCCCGGGTCGGCGTTCGACGAGGCGTGGGCCGAGTGCGAGCGCCTCCTGGACGAGGCCGAGGCGAACGACGCCGTGATGACGGTGCTGTGGCACCCGCGGTACTTCAACGAAGACGAGTTCCCCGGCTACCGCCGGCTCTACCGCCGCATTATCGAACGGGCGCTCGACCGCGGCGCGTGGGTCGGCCCCGTCGCCGACTACTATCGCGAGTTCCTCGCCGAGCGCGATTCCCGCGACGACTCGGACGAGAGGGCGACCGACAGCGCGACCGCCGGCGGCGCGAATCACTCACTCTCTCAGTAGAATTCGGCGTCGTCGGTCGGTATCGGCTCCATAACAAAGCCGCCAGCGGGCTTCCTCTCGGACAGCCAATACCCCCTCAGAGAGGCTATTCTATATCATGAATCCATCACCGAAGCAGTATCACCGGGACGGCGACGCCGACGCCGACGCCGACACGGAGCGACTCCAGCGGTACGTCGACGTACTCGACGACGTGCTCGACTACGCCCGCGAACGCGACTACAAAGGCTGGGACTACGGCGACGGCATGAGCAGCAGGCTCCTGCTGTCGGTTCCCATCGACAACCGCTGGTTCAACCTCGCGGTCCAGGAGTTCATCAAGCGCTCGCCCGTCAACGTCCGCCCGCTGTTCCTCGTCGAGAAGCGCCGGAACTTCAAGGGCATCACGCTGTTCGCCATGGCGAACCGGACCCGCGCCCAGTTGGCCGAGTGGTTCGACGGCGACCGCCCGGCGGAGACGTACCGCGACGACGCGGCCTCGCTGACGGAGTGGCTCGTCGAGAACCAAGCCAAGGGCTACAGCGGCTTCGCCGGTAGTCACCGCCACGTCATCCAGCATATCTCCGGCCGCAACGGCCCGCGGTCGGGGATTCCACACTCGCCGAACATCGTCTCGACGGCCTACGGCGTCAAGGCGCTCCTCGCGGGGCGGGAGTTCGACCCGGACTACCCGGACATCGCCAAGACCGCCGTCGACGTGATGCTCAACGACCTCAACTACCGGCCGAAGGACGACGGCGCGGTCATGGACTACTACCTCTCGCACCCGAAGGACAGCTACACCCTCAACGCGCTGGCTATCGGGGCGCGACTGTTCGTCGAGCTGTACGACTACTTCGGCGACGAGGAACTGCTCGAACGCGCCGAGAAGGTGTACGACTTCGTCGCGTCCAAGCAGACCGACCGCGGCGGGTGGTACTACCGCGAGCCCGCGAGCGCCTCGCACCTCTCGATGGACAACCACCACAACGGCTTCATCGTCGAGTGCTTCCAGCGCTACGAGCAACTCGTCGGCAGCGGTCGGTACGACGAGACGCTCGAACGCGGCCTCGACTTCTACGCCCGCGAACTGTTCGACGAGGACGGCGCGCCCAACTTCGACGAGGAGCACCCCTACCCCCGCGACATCCACGCGACGGCACAAGGCATCCTCGTGTTCACCTACGCCGGGCAGTACGACCGCGCCGAGCGCGCCATTGACTGGGCGCTGGCGAACATGTACGTCCCGTCCGAGGGTCGGTTCTACTTCCGCAAACACCGCTTTTACACCAAGCGCATGACGCTCATGCGGTGGTGTCAGGCGTGGATGGCCTACGCCATCGCCGAGTACGTCGCCACCAGAATCTCTGGCGAACCGACTCACGGCTACGGCATCGACGCCGACGGTATCGAGCGCCTACGGGCGGCGGCAGAGCGCCCCTGACGGGGGGCAGGCCGGCGCGAACGCCGGCTAGTCGCTTCATAACAAATCCCCATCCTCCCGTCACAGTAGCTCGAGAATGTCTTTTCGAATGATACACGCTGACGCGGCCCGACCGAATCGCGGGTTGATATACGGGGCCGCCGAGTCGGCGGGTGAGTCGGCTGATTTCGGTCGGCTCGGCCGCGACGACCGCGCTCGATGTTGTCGACGACAACGGACGCAGCGCGAAGATCGCCGGACCTCCCGCAGCCCATGACCATCGAGATTACCGAGTTCGACCACCGCGACCGCAACGAGTGGGACACGTACGTCGAGCGGTCGAGTCAGGCGAGCCTCTTTCACCAGTACGAGGCGCTTCGGCTCCAGGCGAAGTACTCGAACTCGAAGCTCCACCTGCTCGTCGGCTACAAAACCGAAGAGCCGGTCGGGCTGTTCCCCGTCTTCGAGATCCGGAAGGGGCTGGTCAAGACGGCGTTCTCGCCGCCGCCGCACATCGGCGTCCCGTATCTCGGGCCCGTGATGCTCGACGCCGGCAACATCAAGAGCCGGAAGTTCGAGCGCCGCCGCAACCAGTTCATCGACGGCTGTACCGAGTGGATAGACGAACACATCGGCCCGAACTACACGCACGTCCGCGTCGGCGACTACTACACCGACATGCGGACGTTCCTGTGGGGCGGCTGCGACGTGTCGCCGAAGTACACCTACAACGTCGACCTGACCCGGGGCGAAGAGGACCTCCTCATGTCGTTCAGCCGGAGCGCCCGGCGGAACATCCGCGACGGCCGAAAGCTCGTCTCGGGTGTCGAGGAGGGCGACCGCGACGACATCTGTTCGATTCTCACGCTGGTCAAAGACCGCTACGAGGAACAGGACCTGTCGTTCGACGTACCGCCGCAGTTCGTCATGGACCTGTACGACGCGCTCCCCGCGGGACAGGTCCGGCCCTACGTCTTCCGGTACGACGGGGCGTTCGTGAGCGGGATTCTCGTCCTGCAGTACGGCGACACGCTCTACCGCTGGCTCGGCGGCGTCAAACCCCAGCGGGACTTCGGCATCGACGTCAACGACCTGCTGGACTGGCGCATCATGCGCGACGGCATGGCCGCCGGGATGCACCGCTACGACCTCGTCGGCGCGAACAACCGCCGACTCAACCGCTACAAGAGCAAGTACAACCCCGAACTCGTCACGTTCTACCAGATCGAGCACGGCGCGCTCCCGGTCAGAACCATCGCGCACCTGTATAAGAGCCGCCTCGGCCCCGGCATCGAGATGCTGTCCCGGGGAAACGGGACGAGCCTCCCGTCGCGACTCGTCTCGGGGTTCCTCCACCGATGACGACCCGACCGACGTATCGCCCGACGACCATCCAATCACACGACTACGACACATGTCACAACTCCGTATCGAACCCCTGAGCCTCGACGAGTGGGGAGCCGCGCTCCCCTCGTCGGGCACCGAAGTCTTCCACACCCCCGCGGTGCTCGCCGCCATCGACGAGCACTTCGACGGCGAAATGCACCTGTTCGGCGTCTTCAAGGGCCAAGAACCGGTCGCGCTGTTCCCGACGTTCGTCCGCCGAAACCCCCTCGGACGGGTCGTCGTCTCGCCGCCGCCGTCGATGGCGATTCCCTACATCGGCCCGGTGATGATGCCGAACAGCCCGAAACAGAGCGCCTACGAGTCGGTGAACCGCGAGTTCGCCGATCTCGTGGTCGAGGAGCTCGGCATCCGCTCGAACCGGACATTCGTCCGCCTGCTCTGTTCGCCGTCGTACCTCGACCCCCGCCCGTTCGAATGGACCGGCTTCGCGGTCAAGCCCTCTTTCACCTACCGACTCGACCTCGGCGGGCGCTCGCTCGACGAGATACAGGCCCAGTTCAGCAGCAGCCTCCGCCGCGAGATTCGGCAAGCCCGCGAACTCGATATCACCATCGCGGACGAGGGACTCGACGGCGCTCGCGTCGTCTACGACGACGTAGTCTCACGGTACGACGAGCAGGACGAACCGTTCGGAATGCCGTGGGAGTTCGTCGAGTCGCTGGTGGAAAACCTCGGCGACCGGTGTCGCGTGTACGTCGCCCGCGACCCAGACGGCGAGTACCTCAGCGGGATGATCGTTCCCTTCTCGGACGAGGTGGGTTACTTCTGGCTCGGCGGCGCGCGCGGCGAGTACGACGGCGTCAGCATCAACAGCCTGCTCCACTGGACCATCATCGAGGACATCGTCGAAGACGAAGCGCTCGCGTCGGTCACGAAGTACGACCTCGTCGGCGCGAACACGGAACGGCTCTGCAACTACAAATCGAAGTTCGGCGGCGAGCTCGTCCCGTACTACGTCGTCGAGTCGACCGGCGTCGGCATGAACCTCGCCAAGCGGACCTACCAGCTCCTGAACAAGGGGTCGGAGCGAATCGCGACGAAGTGAGTCGGTCGGTCGCACGACGCGCCAGATCTGCCGTGAGAAAGCCGCGAGACGGCCGCACTCACGTCATCTGCTGTGTCTGAATGACGTCCCAGATGTTCTCGGCGTCGTCGGTGATGCCGTACACCCGCCCTTTTCGACGCTGTTCCGGGACGAGGAGTTCAACGAGCGACCGGTCTCTGAGTTCTTGCAGCGCCCGCGAGACGTGAGCGACCGCGCTCTCGGAGTCGGTGGCGATTTGCGTCGGCGTCGCCGGACCCTCCGAGAGCCTATCGAGAACGGAGATGCGGTAGCGAGAGCTGATGACGAAGCCCACGTCGTCCCACGGCACGTCGTCGGTCTCGCCGACGTGGCTCACGCAACGCCCACCTCGCTTGGGGAAACGGGTCGGTCGGCTGTCCAGTCGGGGGTCGCTGTCAAGGGGGTTCGACGGCGAGTGGAGAAGGTGGCCCGGCAGGGGCGACGGCCCGCATCGCTCGCGGCAGTCGTGGCGGTCACAGACCAGAGAGCCGTCGACCACGACAGAGACGAATCTACCGAAATGAGACGAGTTAACGGGAGATTAACCGCGATGTCGGCGGGTGCCCGGCGTGCCGGCCGCATCGGTTCGGTGCGCATTCGTTCGTTAGTACGAACTTAATTACATAAAGTCACCGTTTGAATTATATTCACGCGTTCGTGAGTATCTCGAATTTATGAACGTCACGTTGACAGGAATTTGGCCGGGGGAGCGCCGCTCGCGACGACACCGCCCGTGGCCGGAAGACGGTCTGCGTCAGACCGTGAGAGTCACGGCGAGACTCATATCGATCTCCCGCGTACCGTTCGGTA
Organism: Haloferax sp. AB510; assembly: GCF_024136985.1. Taxonomy (NCBI): domain Archaea; kingdom Methanobacteriati; phylum Methanobacteriota; class Halobacteria; order Halobacteriales; family Haloferacaceae; genus Haloferax; species Haloferax sp. AB510. The sequence continues at coordinate 57,893 of NZ_JAMYJY010000004.1, read as the reverse complement.
TGTCATACAAGCGAACGCTCGGACGACTCGGCCTCGCGCTTGTCGGCGGTGCGCTCGCCGTCGGCGCTCTCCTCGTCGTAATCCGGGCGCGCGCCGACGATACGGCCGCGCGACTGCTCGATGCGCTCCGGCGAGAACAGGCCGAATCGACCACGAGCGATGTGGAAGCGACAGACACGGCCGATATCAGCGACCTGCCCGCCCCAGTTCGCCGGTATCTCGAACGCGTGCTACCGGGCGAGTACCCCGATGTCCAGTCGGTCCGGCTCCGCCAGACGGGTGAGTTCAGACTCGGCGACGCGGATTCGCCGTGGAAGTCGATGACGGCGACCCAGCACTACACGGTGGCCCCGCCGGGGTTCGTCTGGGACACCCGAATCGATCTCGTGCCGTTTCTACCGGTCCGGGTCGTGGACGCCTTCGTCGGCGGTGCGGGGTCGTTGGAGGCGAAGTTCCTTTCGGTTATCACCGTCGCGGATGCCCCGCGCTCACCCGAGTTGGACGAAGGTGAACTCGCCCGCCACCTCGCCGAGATGGTCTGGTTCCCGACCGCGTTTCTCCCCGGCCACGGCGTCAGTTGGGAGCCGAGAGACGACCGTTCGGCCCGGGCGACGCTCGCCCACCGCGGCTCGACCGCGACTGTCGTGTTCCACTTCGACGAGAACGACGAGATAGTGCGCGTCACCGCGGACCGGTGGCGCGACACGGGGGACGGCGAGTTCGAGCGGTGCCCGTGGACGGGATACTTCAGCGACTACCGCGAACTGGACGGGGTTCGCGTGCCAACGACGGCGGAGGTGGCGTGGAACCTCCCGTCGGGCGACCTGCCGTACTGGCGGGCGACCATCGACGACGTGGAGTACGACCCGCTACCGACGGCGAGGCGGCGGTCGAATACGTCACCGGGTCCGAATCCGGAATAGCTACGACGGCCGGCAGAAATTCCCGAGTAGATGACCGACTCCTCGTCTCCGCTCCGAATCCTCCTCACCAACGACGACGGCATCGACGCGCCCGGCATCGCCGCCATGCGCGAAGAACTCACCGCAATCGGCGACGTGACCGTCGTCGCACCCGCTGAGAACCAAAGCGGCGTCGGCCGCGCCCGCAACGAACACGCGGTCCGCCGCGACCACCCGTGGGGGTACGCCCTCGAAGGAACCCCGGCGGACTGCGTCGCCTACGGGCTCCGCGGCCTCGACGCCGACTTCGATATCGTCGTCTCCGGTATCAACGACGGGCCGAACGCGGGCAACTACGTCGTCGGCCGGTCGGGAACCGTCGGCGCGGGCGTCGAGGCGGCGTTCCTCGGGACGCCGGCCATCGCCGTCTCCAGCTACCACGCGCGAGACTTCTTCTGCCACCCGCCCGAGGAGTACGATTTCTCCCGGCCCGCCCGGGTCGCCCGCGCCCTGACCGAGCGCGTCTTCGGCACGGACGTGTTCGACGAGGTCGACCTCCTGAACGTCAACGCCCCGGCGGACGTGCCGAGTCCCCGGATGCGCGTGACCAGCCCCTTCGCGGACTACGACCAACAGGTCGACCACCACGCGGACGCCGGCGCACTCCCGGACGGCGACCGCGAGCACGACCTCGACGACGGCGAGGTCTACGTCCGACTCCAAGACGTTTCGTGGCCCGACGCCGTCGGCTTCGAGAACCCGTTCCCGCTCGACGACGAACACCGCGACCGCTATCCGGTCGGGAGCGACCGCCGCGCGATGGTCGACGGCGAGGTGAGCGTCTCGCCCCTCGCGGTCCACCACGGCCACGCGACGGACCCGCGGCTGGCGAGCGTCGTCGAGAGCCTCTCCGAACAGGTGGAGTAACGCGGAGTTACCGGCAGGGAAAAGAACGCGTTACGACCGCGCCAGCTGTCCGGTCTGCGAGAGGTAGGCCGCGAGGTCCGAGGTGGTAATCATCCCGATGACGCCCTCCTCGTCGTCGACGACGGGCATGTGGTGAAAGCCGTGTTCGGTCATCGACTCCGCGACGGTGACGATGGAATCCTGCGCTCCCGCGGTAATCACGTCGGTGGTCATGTAGCGCTCGACGGTCGTCTGTGCTTTCGGCTGGCTCTTCGCGACGATGTCGACGAAGTCGGTCGTCGTCAGGATACCCTCGAGTCGGTTGTCCTCGTCGACGACGATGACCGAGCTGATGTTGTTGTCCAGTATCAACTGCGCCGCGTCTTCGACGAGCGTGTCTGGGGTGACCGTGTGGAGGGTCGTGGACATGAGCCTCGCAACGAATACGTCTTCCATAGTAATTGCTGACAGACAGGGCGGTTAAATGTTGGCTTCGGGTACATTCCGGTCGGGAAAACCCACGGACGCGTCCGGGACTCGCTCGTCGGAGCGCCGCGTGGGTCGGCGGTCGTCCCGAGCACCAGACTTCGGCCGTGACTGCCCCCGCCGCGGGGCTTAATTCCTCGGCGACGTAACCGGACCTATGGGAAGCACACAGACTGCGACGTTCGGTGGCGGCTGTTTCTGGTGTGTCGAAGCCGCGTTCAAAGAACTCGACGGTATCAGCGAAGTCACGTCGGGCTACGCCGGCGGGAAGACGGAGAACCCGAGCTACGAGCAGGTCTGTTCGGGGAACACCGGCCACGCCGAGGTCGTGCAGGTGGAGTACGACCCCGCGGCCGTCGGCTACGACGAACTGCTCGAGGTGTTCTTCGCGGTCCACGACCCGACCCAACTCAACCGACAGGGACCGGACGTGGGGACACAGTACCGCTCTATCGTCCTCTATCACGACGACGAACAGGAGCGACAGGCGTCGGCCTACATCGAAGCCCTCGACGAGGAGTACGACGACAAGGTCGTCACGGAGTTGGCTCCGTTAGAGACGTTCTACGAGGCCGAGGAGTACCATCAAGACTACTTCGAAAAGAACCCCGACGACGCGTACTGCCAGTTCCACGCGAGCCCGAAAATCGAGAAGGTCCGCGAGAAGTTCGCAGACAAGCTCGCCAACTGAGACGAGACGACGGACAACACCACTGTGTCCGCAGTATCTGCGGGGGAGAGACGCTGAATATCGCTTTCTTCGGTTCAGTTTGAATCGGGCGGCGGCCGGAACGAAGTTCGCACAGTCGACACCGGGCGGACTTCGAGGATGGTGTAAACTGCGGTGACAGTGCACACTTCGAGGAGAGCGTGAACTTCGAGCGCAGTGGAAACAGCGAAGAGAGTGCAGACTGCCGAAGCACTCCAAACGGTTCGAACGGTGGAGGAATCTGAAACCGTCTGGGAAGTTCGCACCGCTTACGAGCTCCAGACCGTGTAGAACGTGTACAAATTGTAGAATTTGCACGAAGTATAGAGGTTGTGGAGTGTTGAGGTAGTCTACACCGCGAAAGATTCGCACAGTGTGAACGATTCCCAGATCGCGAGCGATGTTTGGAAACCGAACGCCCCGGACGAAGCTGAAACAGTCCACAAACGGAGAGCGCAGGCGAATCACCGGATCCCGACAGGCGACAGTTTACAATTTTTAAAATTTGTAGACATTGTAGAATTTGTAGAATGTAGAAGCAGTCCCAACGGTTCAAAAGTCGTGGATAAAATTATGTGGTACGCCGCGGAAGGTCCGTTCAAGCCCCTCAAATGTCCGCACAGTCCACAGTTCAAACGGAGTTTGCACCGCCCAAACGGCAGACACAGCGTAGACTGTGTACAATTTGTGAACATCGCGCTCCGCAGGAGGCTCGATAGATGTCGCGAGCCGTGAGCGTCTCGCTCCAGAAAGGCGGCGTCGGAAAGACGACGATTGCCATCAACCTCGCCGACGCGCTCGCCGCACGGGGGAACGACGTGCTCTTAGTCGACCTCGACCAGCAGGGGAACGCGACCGAGGGCGTCGGGATGAAAGACGCCTACGAGTCGTCGGAGCCGAACGTCGGCGACGTGCTGACCGACGACGAACCCGTGGACGTGCGCGAAGTGATACGCGACCGCGAGGGCTTCGACGTGCTTCCCGCCCACGTCGACCTCGACGATATCGAAGACCGAGTCCGGAACTCGACGTTCGGCGTGCTCTGGGTCCGCCGCCGAATCGTCGACCCGCTCTTGGACGACGACGAGTACGACTACATCGTCATCGACTCGCCGCCGAGCCTCGGCCCGCTGTCCGACGCGGCGCTCATCGGAACCGGGAACGTCGTCGTTCCGCTCCTCATGAGCGAGCCGAGCGTGAGCGGCTTCGAGCGGATGTTCGAACAACAAATCGGACCGATTCGCCGCGAGGTCGACCTCGACATTCTCGCTATCGTCCCCAACGACCTCACCGGGAACAACGAAGAAAAGCGCATCATTCGCGACCTCGAAGACTCTCCCTTCGAGCAGTTCATCCCCCCGTTCGCCCGCTCGGAGCTGTTCGACGACCCCGACTCCAAGGGACCGGGAATCAGACACCGAATCGCGTTCAGTCGCGCCTGGCGCGACGGGAAGACCCTCCGGGAGTACGACCCGTCGAACGACATGCTCGACCGACTCGACCAGCTCGCGGAGATCGTCGAACGCGGAGGAACCGACGATGCCTAAGGAAAACCGGTTCGCCGGCCTCGGCGAGGCGATGGAATCGGAATCAGAATCAGAATCAGACGCAGAACCCAACGACGAGCAGCCCCCGGGCGAAGACACCCCCGACGGGTCCGAGAAGTCGGAATCCGAACCAGCGGTCGAATCCGAGTCCGAGGGCGACGCTGCGCCCGATTCGAACCCCGAGGCCGCCTCGGAGTCAGACGAAACGAGCGAGAGTGACGACGCGGGCGAAAGCAGTGGGACCGCCGAGAGCAGCGAACGCGACGAACCCGGAGAGCCGGCCGAGTCGACCGCGGAAGAAGACAGCCCGGAAAGCATCGACGAGACGGAGCAGGCGACGGAGGCAGCGGGCGGTCCGGCGTTCGAGTTCGAGGCGACGACCGCAAAAAGCATCTACGTCCGAACCGCGACGCTCGACCGACTAGACGACGCCGAGTTCGAGGTCGAATCGCACCTCCGCCGGGAACACGACGTGCGCGACCTGACCGGCCGCGAGTTCCACGACGCTCTCGTCCGCGTCGCCGCCGAGTATCCCGAGAAAATCGCCGACGCCGTCCTCGAAACTCGCGAGGAGTGAGAAGCCGAAGAGTCGAACAAAACCGACTCGAACATCCGGAGAACAGCGGACAATGTGGTGTTCGAGACCGACAGTCCGCCGGCCGGTTATCGAAACGCTCGATGACAATCGACAGCGGAACGGAGAAAACGACGGCTGAGAACCGCGGCGTCCGCTGTTGTCGCAGACGCGGAGTGAACGTCGCTTTCGAACGTGGAAAGACGCGACATCGAACACCGGTATGTCCGCTGTTGTACGGCTAGCGAGCCGCTGAGATGGCCGCTACCTGGTGAACAGTTGGTCGCGTAAGTTAGAAACACCACACTGTCCGCTGTTCGAACAAGCGGCGAAAATAGCCGATTTACTGCGGACATCGTGGTGTTCCGAGCGGTCGGAAATCGGTAACGAAATCGGTCGGCGAACCCGAACGAACGCATGCTGCTGAAGAACGAATCGAAGTAGCAACCACTTCCAAAACACGGCAGAGAACCGCTCCGACGGAGGTGGGTTCGAGACTAACACCATCATGTCCGCAGTAATTTCAGTCGGGTCGCCTACTGCTGGATGAAATCGTCGAGCGTGCTCGTCTTCTCACCGTCGAGGAAGGGTTCGACCGTCTCGTGGACGCCCACGAGTTCGATGGTGTCGCGCATGGCCGAGACGATGAGCCCGACGTCCATATCGAGGGCGTACTCGCGGTACGTCCCGCCGCGTCGGCCCTCGTTTCGCTCGGTGACGGAGACGATTCCGAGCATCGCGAGCTCGCTGAGGTGGTCGCGCATCCGTCGCGGGACGAGCGGGTCGCGGTTGGCGAGTTCGGTAAACCGGGTGTATCGGGGCCGAACGTCGCGGGAGCGGATCGGCGTCTCGTCTTCCAGCTCGAGCGTCAGAAGCGAGTAGAGGACGAGGTGGCCGTGTTCGGTCAATCCGTTGATTCCCTCTTTGATGCGGCCCCGCTCGAGGGCGCGCCGACCGCGTTTCACGTGTTCCTCCTCGATACGGTCGGTGTCGTCGTCGCGGGCCAAATCGCCGGCTTTCATCAACAGGTCGATGGACTGGCGGGCGTCACCGGCGTCTTTCGCGCCGTAGGCGGCACAGAGCGGAATCACCTCGTCGGAGAGGACGCCCTCGCGGAACGCAACCTTGGCGCGCTGTTCGAGGATGGCGCGGAGGTTCTTGGCGTTGTACGCGGGGAAGTGAATCTCCTGTTCGCACAGGGAGCTTTTGACCTTCGGCGAGAGGTCGTCGCGGAACGAGAAGTCGTTGGAGATGCCGATGAGACCGACTTTCGCGACGTCCAGGTTCCCGTTGGCGCGGGCCCGCGGGAGTTGATAGAGGATACTGTCGTCGTTGACGTGGTCGATCTCGTCGAGAACGATGATTATCGTCCCGCCGCAGTCGTCGAGTTCCTGCCAGAGCATCTCGTAGACGGACCCGAGCGGATAGCCCGTCGTGCTGATCTGGTTCGACTCCGAACGGAACTCGTTGACGAGTCGGGTCGCGATCTGATACGAACTCGTGAGTCCGTCGCAGTTCAGGAAGACGACCCTGAGGTCGATGTCGTCGTAGTGGCTCGCGTCCTCACGGAGGTGCCCGAGTAAGTACCGCGACGCGGCGGTCTTGCCGACGCCGGTCTTCCCGTAGAGGAAGATGTTGTTGGGCTGTTCGCCGTTGATAACCGGTTGCAGCGCAGCCTGGAAGGTACGGAGTTCCTCGTCGCGCCCCACGAGTTCCTCGGGCTGGTAATCCTCGCGGAGGGCATCCCGATCCCGATAGATCTCGGTGTCCCGCTCGAATAGGGGCATACTACCACGGTTCGACCACTTCGTTGATAAAACCACCGTGTCCGGAGTGTCCGCTGTTCTCGTGTTTTATATACTCGACCGGGGACACACCCCCTCCACTTTGTCCGCTGTTCTGGGAAACGAAGGTAACCGGTGGAACAACTGGACGGAACCGCGTGCTCTAATATAGAGAAAGATTTAATACATGATAGCTTAAACTAAGTCCGTAATACAGGCAATTATAGTAATTGTATGAGGGCTGTTTGGAGACGACTCTTTTTGTTCATCTCTGCAGAAATCTAAACTAATCCGACTGATTGAAAACCGACGGGAGAGAACCAACTCACGACGAAGGGGGGTACCGCCTCACGCCAAGAACAGCGGACAAAGTGGTGTGAGTGTTCCCCGTTTCACACCGTCTCACCCCTACGTTCACACTCACCGAGAACAGCGGACAAAGTGGTGTGAGTGTCAACCATCAAACCAATAGAGTACCAATAGAGTACCAATAGAGTACCAATCAAACACCAATCAAACATTCCTACGAAATACCCACTGAACACGTACTGAAGCGATTGTCACACAAACGCGTCGTTGGTTCTCACGCGACCGCGTCGACCCGACCGCTTCGCTTGCCTGCTCACCCGAACACGTACTCTCGGTTCCCGCTCCGCTTGACTCCTATGAACGCTCCGAGAGAGAACACGTGACCGAGAGGGACGTGAGCAACCGCGGCGGTGATAGCGGCGATACTGTGGAAGTGACTCGTCTACCGACGACGTCTGTCCTTCGTGGCTCGGTGGAACCTCACGACCTGGAGAAAGCGTCTTTGCAGGGGCTGAGTCGACGAACAACTGCGGACATAGTGGTGTTGCAGGGGATCCTCGACTCCCCGCGACCCGCCCGACCGCTTCAGCGACGACTCGGTGATAACCGATCACGATCGGTATCCTAAAATGAGGCCTCGAGCGAAACTGCGTGGTGTGTGACCACGAACCAATCCCTATCGGCGGCTAATCTGTCGGAAAACAGCGGACAACGTGGTGTTCGAAACCGTCGTCACCGCGGTTTCAACGTCATGACATTTGGTATCACGAGTATCCGATAAGTTATCCGTCTCCGGGTCCGAGCAAGAACGTGAGTGAAAATCAAGGGCGTCGAAACCTTCGAATGCCCAACGACAACGAGCTGTTCGCAGTCGTCACAGAGCACAACGGTGGCAATCACGTCCGAATCCGCTGTGAAGACGGAAAGAACCGCATGGGCCGCATCCCCGGCCGCATGAAGTACCGCACGTGGATCAACGAGGGCGACGTCGTGCTCGTCGAACCGTGGGACTGGCAGGACGAGAAAGCCAACATCGAATGGCGATACACCGGCGAGGACGCGGACCAGCTCCGGCGCGAAGGCCACATCCAGTAATCATTTTCTCCGAAAGGAGAGTTTATCTCGCCTGATGAACCAGCCGTAGCTCCATGATAGCCCCGTGTTTTCTCTGCAGCGATTCCCGGTTAGTACCGACGGAACAGAACAGCGGACATCGTGGTGTTGCTCTCGTCGCGCCCGACAACATAGAACGCGAGTGCGAGTGCGGATCGCCTGCCGGAGGTCTGGTCGTTTCGCCCCCGTCTCACTCGAACACGTCCACGAATCGCGGCGCGGAAAGTGTCTGTAGGTCCCCCGGCGTGAGTCGAAACACCGCCTCGGGGGTTCCCGCGGCGGCCCAAATTCGGTCGAACGACTCGAACGTCGGGTCCGCGAGGACGGGACAGTCGGTCGCGTGGCAGGTCGGCGGCACGCCGCCGATGCTCCAGCCGGTCGCTTCTTTCACCTCGCCGGGGTTGGCGCTTCGTACTGAGCCTTGTTCGACGCCGAATTCGGAGGCGAGCGTGGCTTCGTCGACGCGGTTCGCGCCGCTCGTGAGGACGACAACCGTCTCGTCGCCGACGCGCATCACGATGCTCTTGACGATTTGGGCGACGTCGCAGCCGACGGCCGCGGCCGCGTCGTCGGCCGTCTTGGTCCCCTCCGGGAACTCCTCGATAGTCACTTCGAAGCCGTGAGAATCGCGTACTTGGTCGGCGAAGTTTCGTGCCGTGGGATGCATACTCAGGGGTTCCCCCTCGCCGGATATGAACGTTCACTGACGAGGCAGATTCTGCGGGGGAGTCAACGACCGCCCGCGAATCGCGTTCTCGACGGCCCTGCGAGCGCCGGAGCTACCACTCCCCGTCGAGTCCGTCGCGAAGCGCCGCCACGTCCGACTCGTCGTTGAAGTTGTGGAACGACGCGCGGACCGCTTTCGGCTCGGGAAGCGTTCGGACGACCACGCCCGCCGACTTGAGGCGCTCGACCGTCCCCTCCGGGTCGGAGACTTCGAACGAGACGAGTCCCGATTCCGGGTTGTGTGGGCTCAACAGCCGCTTCTCTGGGACGGCCTCGATGAACTGACTCGCGAGGTTGCGAATGTGCGCTTCGGTCCGGTCGAGACCGACGCGCTCGGCGATGTCGATAGCCTCTCGGAGCGCGACGTGCGGGGCTGGGTTGGTGGTTCCGACCTCGAAGCGCTTGGCACCCGGCGCGAAGTCGAGGCCGTCGGCGTTCGGTTCCGTGACGCCGCGATAGCCGACGGCGTGTGGTTCGATGTCCTCGGCCACGTCGCGGCGGACGTACAGGAACCCCGCGCCCCAGGGCCCGAGCAACCACTTGTGGCCCGCGCCGGCGACGATGTCTGCACCCCACTCTTCCACGTCGACGGGATACTGGCCGAACGACTGGACCGCGTCGACGACCGACAGCGCGCCGGCGTCGCGGGCGATGTCGGCGAGCTCGCGCACGGGGAGTCGCGTCCCGTAGTTCCACGTCAAGGCGCTGAAACAGACGAGGTCGGCGTCGGCGACGGCCTCTGCGTACTGGTCCATATCGAGCCGACCCGCGTCGCTCTCGACGACGCGGACCTCGACGCCCTCGCGTTCGAGCCGCCGCCACGGGAGGATGCCCGCCGGGTGTTCGAGGTCGGTTCGGACGACCACGTCGCCCGGTTCCCAGTCGAGCGCGGTGGCGATGCGGTTGATGCCGTCGGTGGTGCTCTGGGTCAGCGCCACCTCCTCTGTCTCGGCACCGATGAACGCGGCCACGTCCTCGCGGACGGCCTCGTAGGCGTCGAACGCGGTTGGATAGGGACCGTCGTCGCCCGGCGAGTCGTACTCGTGGTATTCGAGGAATTCGGTCGCCCGCTCCACGATGGGGCGCGGGCTCGGGCCGTGCGCACCGGTGTTGAGATACGTGACGTCGTCGAGGGCCGGAATCGTCGTTCGGAGTTCGTCGGGTGTCATAGTGCGTTCTGTGTCATTGTGAGTTACTCTCTCGTCGTCCGCGTCGCGAAGGAGTCGTGCCTGCTGGTGACACGCCCGTCGAATCAAACGTTCTGGTACCACTATCGAATTGCCGCAACAACTCGTCGGGGAGTCTGGCGTACACCTCGGCGTTGCGGGCGAGCGCCCCGACTGTGGTAAACTCGTCAGTTGCGTGGGCCGTCTCAGTTCCCAGCCCGAACTCGACGGTCGGGACGCCCGCGTTGCGCATCCGTTTCGCGTCGCCGCCGCCGGTTGCGCTCCGCCGGAACACGCGCCCACCGGTGACGCCCTCAGCGACCGAGCCCACGGCGTTTGCCAGCGGGCCGTCGGGGTCCTCGAACGTCCCGACCGACCAGTCCGCGTCGACAATCTCGACACCGTCGTGGCCGGCGACGACCTCTCGAACCCCGTCGAGCACCGCCTCCGTCTCGACGCCCGCCGTCACGCGAACATCGAGTTTCGCCCGCGCCGCGGCGGGGACGACGTTCACCCGGTCGCCGCCCGAGAGGACGCCCAGATTCACCGACGGTCGTTCGAACAGCTCTCGCGCCGCATCCTCGCCAAACTGCGGCGCGTAGTACTCCGCGGACTCCTCGACGAGCGCCCGGACCGCCGGGTCGAACTCGAACCGATAGTCACCGAGCGTCGATTCGATGTCGCTCACGGCGCGGTAGAGGCGGTGAATCGCGTTCTCGCCGAGCATCGGTCGGGAGCCGTGGGCCGCAGTCCCCGTCGCTTCGAGTTCCAGCCAGATGCTCCCGCGGTCGGCGACGGTCACCGAGTGTCGGTCGCCTTCGCAGGTCGTCTCGCCGATCACGCAGGCGTCGGCCGAGAGCCCGCGCCGGTCCAGCAGCGTCGGCAACCCCGCCTTTCCGGCGACTTCCTCGTCGCTCACGAACGCGAACACGAGGTCCGTCGCAGGTACCGTCCCGGTTTTGACGTACGCCTCCGCCACCGCGAGCATCGCGGCGATTGCCCCTTTCATGTCGGTCGCGCCACGTCCGTAGAGCCGGTTTCCCTCCCGCTCGCCGAGCGGGTCGCGCGTCCACTCGTCAGCCTCGAACGGGACCGTATCGAGGTGCCCCAACAGGGCGAGCGTCCGGTCTGTCGCACCCGGAAGCGTCGCTACGAGGTTCGGCTTCGTCGGGTCCGAGGCGACGCGCTCGGTCTCGATACCGAGGTCGGAGAAGAACGATTCGAGCCACGACGCGAGTTCCCGCGTGTCTCCCGGCGGGTTCTGCGTGTCGTGGCCGACGAGCGTCGCCGCGAGGTCGACGATGTCCTCGCGATGCTCGCGGAGGTAGGCGACGGCGGGCGGGTCGCTGGGCATTGGGTCTCTGTTCGAGTGTACGGTCTTCGAACAGATAAGTTTGTGCTACAAATACAATACTATGGATTCGAGGTGGATGTTTCTCTATGCGATAGTTCCGAAAGAAATTGTTATTCCGAATCAGGCGTTGTGTGGATCGTCGCCGATTCTACCATCAGGCGTTGTAGGTCCACTTCTGCAGGGTCGCAGAGTTGGAGCCGGATTCCGAGGTCCAGACGATGCGGTAGGTCTCTCCACCAGTAAGGGGTGAGCCCGTAAGGTCAATGACTAAGTCATCACCCGCTTGGATCTTGTCGTCAGTTTCGTCCCAGCTCGTATCCGTCGTCCCGTCAGTTACGACGATACGCGCTTCGTCAATTGCAGCTCCACTTTCGTGCGTAACGGTGAGGTCGTCAGTCGACGTATCGTAGCTGAAGCTGAAACTCGCCTGCGGGGCGGTGTCGCCGACTTGGTCGCCGAGACCGAGGACGAAGGTACCGATGACGGCCGCGAGGATGACGGTAATCGCGACCATGAGGATGACGCCGATGACCGGCGAGACTGCGCGTGATTCTGTGAAGATTCTCTTGATTTGCATAGTTGTCTCTCCTAGGTGTGCCGGACGAGAGGCGACCGTTGAGAAAAATTCGAATCGGTCCTCGAACGCTTGCCTGCTAACCTAACAGATAGTCTGACGTTCTCCGAGGATATAAACTAGTATTGAGAAGACGTTTCACGTATCATGCGTGTTCCGTACCAGAGTCGGAGAACGCCGTCGCTCTCAGGGTAACATCCGAAAAAATTGAGGTTCGTTGGCTGTGACGCTGCGGACCGTTCAGGCGTTGTAGGTGTACTTCTGCAGGGTCGCAGAGTTGGAGCCCGATTCGGAGGTCCAGACGAGGCGCACTTCGTCGCCGTTGTCGAGCGTTTCGGACCCACTAAGGGTCACAACGATGGTTTCGCCAGCGTTCATGTTGTCGTCAGCGCCGTCGTTTTTCACCACGCCTGGTGCGGTCATGTCCGACGGGATGGCAACACTCAGGTCGTCGCTGGCGATGGCGTCACCGCTTTCGTGCGTGATCGTGAGTTCCTGCGCACCGTCGTACTCGAAGCTGAAACTCGCCTGCGGGGCGGTGTCGCCGACTTGGTCGCCGAGACCGAGGACGAAGGTACCGATGACGGCCGCGAGGATGACTGTGATCGCGACCATGAGGATGACGCCGATGACTGGCGAGACTGCGCGTGATTCGCTAAGGAATTTCTTGATATCCATTGTTCTACCCAGGACCGGCCTCAGACCCACCTCGTGCCCACCACACGGGACCTCGAGCGGCCACATGTTCCGGCTCCTGTTGGCCTTTCGTATGTTCCGGATATATTTAATTTCGCAGCGACTTACTGGTCTATTCGAGGGGTTAGGACGCTCCTAACGCCCGAATTCGTGATTTAAGCCGTTCAATCCCACCTGCATACCATCGGCGGGTACTTCTGGTGGTGAACCGCTGTTCTGACGCTCTATACTCCCGAATTCGACTCCGCCACCCGTACGGCGCGTCCACCAGAGCCGTGGCACACCCGAGTTTCTGCGGACACGGTGGTGTCGGTTCGGCCGGGTCGTCGCCGCGGCGCGCGCGTTCGCACGCGCTGCTGACGGTCGTGAGAACGCTGAAACGTAGAAAAACGTCGCTGAACGACCTACTGCGTGGCGTTCCAGAACCGCGGCGTCGACTCAAAGTCTATCTTCGCGTCGGAGGGCGCGCGCTCGTAGAGCGCGTCGTGGACGGCCTCGTAGGCCGCGCGCGGGCCTTCCTGTGCGAGTTTCGGGTGGTCGCGGGTGTCGAAGACGACGCGCCACGTCCCGTTCGTGAGGTGAAGCCCGAGGATGAACTTCCCGCGGACGTTCACGACCAGTTGGTAGGCGTGCTGAACCGTCTCGCCGTCGCGTTCGAGGTTGTAACCGCGGACGGCGACGGCCTGCTGAATCGCCTCTTTCGTCTCGAGTTCGGCGACGAACGACTTGGGGACGGCTCGCCCGGGGAGCGATTCGACGAACGGTTCGCTCACGGTCGCACCACCTCGCATCGCGTGCCTGTCGGTTCCATCGTACCCTATCTGGGCGGCCCAGCGGGTATATGCGATACGGTCTCTGCTGGGCGACGGGACCCGACCCGCCTCGCGCCTCGCGGGCGCGCACGAGAAACACTGTCCAGTGAACTGAGAGGAGGCGCATCCAGCACTTGTTCCAGCGAACGCGGGTCAGTCTCGGTCGGTTACCGTCTGCCGACCGCGTTCCGAGCGAAGCGCCTTTGGGTCTCTGCGCGCGCAGACGAACCGTGAACTCCAACGCGCACCACGTCGGTCTCACCGTCCGCGACCTCGATTCGACGCTCGAATTCTACCGCGACGCACTCGGCCTGCCGGTCGTCTCCCGCTTCGAAGTCGGCGGCGACGAATTCGCCGCCGCCGTCTCGGTCGACGGCGCGTCGGCGCGGTTCGCCCACCTCGACGGCGGCGACGTACGCGTCGAACTCGTCGAGTACGACCCGGTCGGTGCCGACACCGACGAACCGACGCTCAACCGCCCCGGGGCGACCCACCTCGGGCTCTCCGTCGACGACGTCGACGCCGCGGTGGCGGAACTCCCGTCCGACGCCGAGACGCTCAGCGAACCGCAGACGACCGAAAGCGGTACGCGAATCGCGTTCGTCCGCGACCCGGAGGGGAACCTCGTCGAACTCCTCGAGGCCTGAATCGGACGCTCGGCTCGACGGGCGTCACCTCTTGGCCAGATGGGATTGTATATACTGTACAACTGTGGAGTTGGTCACTCCTCGCTCGGGAACCACGTTCGCGGTCGCTCCGCTCCGACCGGCAGTTTCAGCGTCACGGCCGTCCCTCCAAGGGGTGAGGGTTCCAACTCCATGCTTCCGCCCGCCTTCTTGACGACCCAGTGGACCAGCCACAGGCCCATCCCGGTCCCGTGTTTGAGCGGCGTCTCCTCGCCGCGTTTGATGACTCGCCATTCCTCGTCGGGGATTCCGGGCCCGTCGTCGGCGACGCGGACGACGAGCTTCGAGTCGTCGTCTTTTGTTCGGCACACGTCGATGTGGACCGTCTCGCCGCCGTGTTTGAGCGCGTTCGCGATCAACTCGTCGAGCGCCGCGCCGACGCGGCTGTCGACTCGCGCGAACAGCCCCGTCTCGATGTCGGTTCGTATCGTCGCCTCGGGATACGTCGACTCGGCTCGCGACACGGCGGACTCGACGAGCGCCGAGACACGTCGCGGCGTCGCCTCGGATTCGAGGGCGTCCGAGACGGTCTGGGCTTTCTCCGAGAGCGCCACGAGTTCGCTCGCCGCTTCGACGATGGTCTCCGCGGCGTCGGTGAGTTCCTCGTCGGTGACGCCGGCCGCGTTCCGGCGAATCAGCTCCGCGTAGCCCTCGATGACGTTCATCCGGTTTCGGAGGTTGTGCCTGAACATCCGGTTGAGGACGCCGAGCCGCTGTCTGGTCAGCTCCGACTCGGTGATGTCCGACTGGATGGCGACGTAGCCGTGGATGTCGCCGTCGCTCGCGATGGGTGCGATAGTCTGTATCGCGGTGTAGAGCTCACCGCCCTTCCGACGGTCGATAATCCGCTCCTGCCACGTCTCACCGGACTGGATGGTCCGCCACAGCCGGTCGTAGTACGCGTCCGGCATCTCGCCAGAACTGAGAATCGACGCGGGTTCGCCGACCGCCTCCGCGGCGTCGTAGCCGGTGGTCTCCTCGAACGCCGGGTTGACGTACGTAATCTCTCCGTCCGGCGTCGTGAGGTAAATCGCGTGCCCCGCCTGTTCGACGGCCTGCTCGAACTCGCGGAGGCGACGCTCCCGTCGCTGTTGGTCGGTCACGTCGACGAAGACGCCGACGATTTCGACGGGCTCGCCGTCGGCGTCGCGGACGACTGCCGTCGAGAGCCGAAACCCTCGGAGGTCACCGTTCGAGCGCCGTCGTTCGACCGAAATGTCCGAGAGGCCGTCTTCAGCGATAGTCCGCCGGATAACCTCCTCGCTGTTCTCGCTGTTCTCGCCCGCGCTGTAGGGGAGCGGCTCGCCGAGCACCTCGTCGCGCTCCCAGCCGAACGCCTCCGTGGCGGCGTCGTTCCACCTCGTTACGCGCCCCTCGGGCGTGACCGCGATAATCGGAACCGGGGACGCGGCGACTACGGTTCGAAGCTGGTCCAAAGACGACCGAATCGACGCCTGTTGGCGCTCGATTCGCCGGTCTTTCCGGGAGGCGAGCGCCCAGACGAACGCGGTAGAGACGGCGACGAAAGACAACCCCTTGATAAGCTCGGCCACGGGGGCCGTGGGCGCACCCAGCACGGCCAACAGGAGTAACTCGCCGCCGAGGATGCCCGCGGTCCCGAAGCCGAGATACGCCAGCGCCATCGTGCGGGCGTCGAGACCGTCGAGCGGCGAGTCGTTCATCGTCCGAACGGAGCGCGACCGGAGACATAAACGTGATGCGGGAAACCGGCAGTTGATAACGAAACCAGCACCCCTCGAAACCCGACGCGGAAGCGCAACCGACATTGGCACCGGGCCGCTAGCTGCGGTAACTCGACCGCTTCGTGGAGACGCGCGGCGGTCGCTCACCATGACCCGACGAGACGCTATCGAGACACCATGAAACGACGCGACGCCATCAAGACGCTCGGCATCGGCGCGATCGCCGCCACCGCAGGGTGTCTCGGCGGATTCGAACGACAGTCGGCGTGGCGCGACCCGCCGCTCGTCGAGGACCGCCCGGCCGCGGTCTACCTCCCCGCCATCACGGAGGGGATGAAAATGTACGGCAAGACGACCGCCGGTCCGTACGGCGTCGCGCTCACCTACTCGTACCCCCATCGCTTCTGGACTGCCGCCGGTTCGGAACTCGGGAAGACCGTCGTCGAGGCCGACGACTCGGTTCACCTCATGGCGTCGCTGTGGGACGTCGAGACGGGGACCGTCCTCCCGCTTGACGCCGGCGTCTCCATCGAGATTCTCCGCGACGGCGACCTCGTCAGCGAGGAGGTCGCCTACCCGATGCTCTCCCAGCAGATGGGGATGCACTACGGCTCGAACTACGTCCTCGACGGCGAGGGCGACTACGAGGCCCGCGTGCACATCGGCGGCACCTCGCTCTCTCGAACCGGCTCCTTCGCCGGTCGGTTCGACGCGGCCGAGACGGCGTCGTTCGCGTTCACCTTCGAGACCGACGACCTCTACGACGTGGAACTGAAGCGCCTCGGCGACGAGGCCGGGTCGCGCGGCGCGGTCCCCGCGATGGAGATGATGGGCGTCCCGACCGGGAAAGCGCCCGCCGTCGGCGATCTTCCCGGTCGCCACCTCGGCCGACGGACGAGCGCTGACGCCCTGTTCGACGCCTTCGTCGTCGACGACGGCTCCCGGTTCGGCGTCGACGGCTCGTACCTCTACGTCTCGACGCGGACGCCGTACAACGAGTTCGTCCTGCCGATGATGGGCGTCAGAGCCACGCTCGAACGCGGCGGAACCACGGTGCTCGATGAGGCGCGACTCGACCGGACGCTCGACCCCGCCCTCAGCTACCACTACGGAACGGGCGTCGAGGCCGTCGAATCCGGCGACGCGCTGACGCTCTCGGTGGACGTGCCGCCGCAGGTCGCGCGCCACGACGGCTACGAGACGGCGTTCATGGAGTTCGAGCCGATGCGGTTCGAGGGCTGAGG
Source organism: Haloferax sp. AB510 (assembly GCF_024136985.1). NCBI lineage: Archaea > Methanobacteriati > Methanobacteriota > Halobacteria > Halobacteriales > Haloferacaceae > Haloferax > Haloferax sp. AB510. The sequence goes on along the minus strand of NZ_JAMYJY010000004.1, from coordinate 40,602 downwards.
CGTCGCCCCGCCGCTGTCGTGCGTCTCGCGGCTCGCACTCGCACTCCGCCGCCGGACCCGTCCGGCGCGGACGCCCGCGATGGAAACGTTCAGAAGCCAACCACCCCGAACTTCGAGTGACTATCGGATGACCACGGACACAGACGAGACGCGCGACCGCCACACCTGCACAGCGTGCGGCGAGGCGTATCCGACAGCGCGGCTGCTGGTCCTCCACCGGGGCGCGAGACACCCCGACGACCTTGACGCCGCGGAGGTCGAGGCGTACCGCGAGGCGTACTACGAGGAGGAAGACGAACTCAAGTCGTTCCGCATCCGCGCGCTCGGCGTTCTCGTCCTGCTCTACTTCGGTTTCCTCATGCTGTTTATCGTCTTCGCATCATGACCCGACTCCGACACCTCTCCCTCAGACGATTCGGTCTCGGTCTCCTGTTGGCGAGTCTCCTCTCGCTCCTCGCCGACCCGGCGGCCGCGAGCAACGCCGCGGTCGGCCTCGCGGGCGCGTCGGAAGACAACCTCGCGGTCCCGCGGTGGCTCTATCTCGCCACCGGCGGCGCGACCGTCGGGGCCTCCGCGCTCCTGGCCAGTTTCGTCACCGACCGCCGGTTCATCGAGCGCGTCCATCTGTGGCAGACCGTCCTCGAAGCGGGCGTCTCGGACGGACTCCTGCGCGCGCTCCGGGTCGCGGGCGGCGTCCTCGGCCTCGCGGTCCTCACGCTCGCGGTCTATCTCGGCTACACCGGCCCGCAGGTCCCGACCGTCAGCTTCGCCGTTATCGTCGTTTTCGCAGGTCTCCGTGCCGGGTACACGATGTTCTCGTACCTCGTGGCCGACACGTGGCGCGCGCTGAACCCGTGGCGGACCGTCGCCGCCGCGGTTCCGAACGGCTTCGTCTCGTACCCCGAGCGACTCGGTCGCTGGCCCGCAGTGGCGGGGATTCTCGCGCTCGTCTGGGTCGAGACCGCGACCGCCGTCACGACCCGGCCGTCGGTCCTCGCGACCGCGCTCGTCGCCTACTCGGTCGTCACGGTCGCCGGCGCGGTCGTCGTCGGCGCGGACGCGTGGTTCGACAAGGTCGACCCCGTCTCCGTCTTCCTGCACTTCTACGGCCGGGTCGCGCCGGTTCGACTCGACGACGACGACGGTCTCTCGGTCCGCCTGCCGGGGATGCGACTCGTCACCGATGACGACCTGACCGACCTCGGCGACGTGGCCGTCGCGGTCGTCCTCGTCTGGGAACTCACCTTCAGCGGCTTCGTCACGACCGAACAGGGCGCGGCGGCCATCCGGTGGCTCGCGGGCGTCGGACTCCCGCCGCTTCTCGTCTACGGACTGCTCTACCTCGGCGGCTTCGCGGTCTTCCTTGGCCTCTACGTCCTCGCGGCGCGAGTGACCGCCCGCCGCATCGACACCTTCGAGACGCCGCTCGACCTCGCGGTCACGTTCGCGCCCTCGCTGCTCGCTATCGCCGCCGGCTACCACCTCGCGCACTACTTCGGCTTCTTCGTCTCGCTGTCGCCGATGCTGGTGCACGCGCTGTCGTCGCCGCTGTCGTCACCGGCGAACCCGGTCGTCCTCACGCTTCCCGCGTGGTTCGGCGGCCTGAACGTCGTGTTCGTTCTCGTCGGTCACCTGCTCGCGGTGTGGGTGGCGCACTCGCAGGCCTACCGGACCTTTCCCAGCCGACTGCAGGCCGTCCGGAGCCAGTTCCCCTTCGTCGCCGTGATGATTCTCTACACGGTTCTCAGCCTGTGGCTCATCTCGCTGCCGACCGCAAGCCCGCCGTTCCTCTGATTATTAACTAATCGGAACTGAGTTGTGAAAATTCAACAGCTAACCCCCGTTTGCTAACAGGTGAATTATTAACCAGTCCCTGACTACTGCCGAGTATGAGCGAACACGACGAACGCGACCCCGACCCCGGTGACGGGGCGGACGCGTCCACTAATCCGCCCGACGGCGACAGCTGCGGGTGCGACGACGCCTGCGAGGTCGAGGGTGCGTCGGAGTCGGGAGCGGCCGGCGAGACCCGGGCCGACTCGTCCGTCGGAGAGTCGGGGGGAGACTCGTCGCCCGCCGCCAATTCGGCCCGCGCGGAGTTCTCCGTGCCGGACATGGACTGCGCCTCCTGTGCGAACAAGGTCGAATCGAGCGTCCGGAAGCTCGACGGCGTCGTCGACATCGACCCGCGGGTGACGACCGGCCGACTCGTCGTCGACTACGACCCCGACCGGACTACGCCCGACGACATCCGGGGTAACATCGAGGGCGCGGGCTACGCCGTCGAGAGCGGTCCCTCGACGCGCGAGGTCTCGTTTTCCGTGCCGGACATGGACTGTGCCTCCTGCGCCGGAAAGGTCGAGAACGCGCTCCGCGGCGCGCCGGGCGTGCTGTCGTACGAGACGCGCCCGACGACCGGGACCGCGGTCGTCACGCTCGCGGCCGACGCGGACCTCGATTCGGTCGTCTCGGCCATCGAAGCCGCGGGGTACGAGGTCACCGGGACCGACGGCGACGAGGCAGACGCCGACGCCGACGCTGACACCGGTACGGACCGCGAGAGCGTCTGGCGCAGTACGCGCGCGGTGAAAACGTGGATAAGCGGCGGCTTCCTCGCGGCGGGCATCGCCGCCGAGTACCTGTTCGGACTGGAACTCGTCGTCGCCAGTGTCCTCGGCGTCTCGTTCACGGTCGCCGAACTGCTCTACATCTTCGGGGCCGCGCTCGGCGGGCAGGCCATCCTCCGCAACGGCTACTACTCGGCGAAGAACCGCAGTCTCGATATCGACTTTCTGATGTCGGCGGCGATTCTCAGCGCCGTGACTGCGAGTCTCATCTCCGGGCCGACGAGCCTCTACTTCGAGGCCGCGACGCTCGCGTTCCTCTTCAGCGTCTCCGAACTGCTCGAACGCTACTCGATGGACCGCACGCGCGACTCCCTCCGCGAACTGATGGACCTCTCGCCCGACGAGGCGACGGTCCTCCGCGACGGCGTCGAGACGGTCGTTCCCGTCGAGGAACTCGAACTCGGCGACGTGGTCGCCGTCAAGCCCGGCGAGAAGATTCCCGTCGATGGGACGGTGGTCACGGGCGACAGCGCGGTCAATCAGGCCCCCATCACCGGCGAGTCCGTCCCGGTCGACAAGGCCGAGGGCGACGAGGTGTTCGCGGGCACCGTCAACGAGGCGGGCTACCTCGAAGTCCGCGTCGAGTCCGCCGCGGGCGACGACACGCTCTCGCGCATCGTCTCGATGGTCGAGGACGCCCAGTCCAACAAGACCGAACGCGAGCAGTTCGTCGAGCGCTTCTCGTCGTACTACACCCCCATCATGGTCGTCGTCGCGGTCGCGGTCGCGGCGATACCGCCCATCGCGTTCGGCCTCGACTGGGTGACGTGGTTCGTCTACGGCATCACGATGCTCGTGCTCGCCTGCCCCTGCGCGTTCGTCATCTCGACGCCCGTCTCGGTCGTCTCGGGCATCACGTCGGCCGCGAAAAACGGCGTGCTCATCAAGGGCGGCACGCACCTCGAAGCGATGGGCTCGGTCGAGGCCATCGCCGTGGACAAGACGGGCACGCTCACGAAGGGCGAACTCACCGTCACCGACGTAGTCCCGCTCAACGGGAACTCCGAAGAGGACGTCCTGCGGTGCGCCCGCGGCCTCGAAGCCCGGAGCGAACACCCCATCGGCGAGGCCATCGTCACCCACGCGGAGGGCACGGGCGTCGCCGCCCGCGAGGTCGACGACTTCGAGAGCGTCACCGGCAAGGGTGTCCGCGCCGACCTCGACGGCGTCCCGCACTTCGCCGGCAAGCCCGGTTTTTTCGAGGAACTCGGTTTCGACCTCGAACACGTCCACGTCACCGGCCCCGACGAGGTGCTTTCCGAGGACATCCGACAGCTCTGTGACCGCCACGGCTGTCTCAACCTCGTCGAGGACACGATTCCACGCCTCCAGTCGGAGGGCAAGACGGTCGTCGTCGTCGGGACCGAAGACGACCTCGAAGGCCTCGTCGCCGTCGCCGACGAGGTCCGCCCCGACGCCCGCGAGACGGTCGCGAAGCTCCGCGAGGCCGGCCTCTCGGTCGTCATGCTCACCGGCGACAACGAGGGGACCGCCCGCGCCATCGCCGAGCAGGTCGGCGTCGACGACTTCCGCGCTGGTCTCCTCCCGGAGGACAAGGTCGCCGCCGTCGAGGGACTGCTCGACGAGTACGGCTCGGTCGCCATGGTCGGCGACGGCATCAACGACGCCCCGGCGCTCGCCACCACCACCGTCGGCGTCGCCATGGGCGCGGCCGGCACCGACACCGCCCTCGAAACGGCCGACATCGCCCTCATGGCCGACGACCTCTCGAAGCTCCCGTACCTCTACGAACTCTCCCACCGGGCGAACGGCGTCATCCGGCAGAACATCTGGGCGTCGCTCGCCATCAAGGCCGTCCTCGCGGTCGGCGTTCCCTTCGGCTACGTCTCGGTCGCGCTCGCGGTCCTCGCGGGCGACGCCGGGATGACGATGGGCGTGACGGGCAACGCGATGCGACTCGCCCGGATTCGGCCGGACGAGTGAGGTTCACGGGACACGTCGCCCTCCTTTCCCCGAGTTTCGCTCTCTCGCCCCCCGATTCGCGTATCCGTGTTACTTAGTGTCGTGGCACCATCAACGCGTCCGCAATTCTTGCCACATGGGAACCGGCTGGCTCGGTTTTACCGACGCCGCGCGTCATCGGTTGGCATGGGAGACGACGAGCGGACGCCACGCCGAGACGCGACCGACCGACCGACGCGGAGTCAGGAGATCCACGACACCGGCCGCACACGGAGACGGTTCATCTGGCTCACCGGGACCGCCGCGATGGCCGGGTTAGCCGGCTGTTCTGGCGGCGGTGGCGGCGCGACCGAGACGACGACAGCGACCGCAACCACGACGCAGTCGTCGGGTTCGACTGGGGGCGTTCCCGAGGCGTACGCGACCGCCACGTCCCTCGACGGGACTCAGCGCAACCCTGACAGCCTCTCGTCGCAGGAGGCCGTCTCGTACCAAGACGAGCCGAAAGACGGCAAGCAGTGTTCGACCTGTCGGTACTACATCGAGGACAAAAACGGGGACGGCGTGGGCGCGTGCGCCATCGTCGCGGGCGAAATCGCTCCCGAAGGGTACTGCGTCTCTTACGTCGAATACGAGGGGTAACGCTCTGAACCGCAGTCGCGGTCAGGAGTCGTCGCCCGTCGGCCCGACGGCACTCTGAATCCGACAGCGGATGGACTCCTCGGCGTCGTCGCGCTCGACCGGAATCACCCACTTCTCGCCGCAGCCGAGGACGGTCACCATCTCGCCGTCCTGTCGATGTTTCACCGAGACGAACACCTCGCCGCGCTCGGGGTCGTAGTCCACGAGTTCGACGAGCACGTCCTCGCCGGCGATGAGGAGGTTCTTCGCGCCGTCCAACTCGGTGACGTAGGACTCGGTGTTCCCGGTCGGGTCGGTGACGAACAGTTCGACGACCGGCACGTCCTCGCCGTCGGGGTAGCTCGCGTCGACTTCGAGCGCCCCGTCTTCGAGCCGGATACCGTGTATCTCGACGAGCGACGCCGCGACGCCGAAGCTGTCAGCGACCTGCTGACGGAGGTCCCCCAACGGGATTCGAACCGACTCTCGAATCGTTCCCATGCCAGCCCCTACGAACGGGGGGTGTATGAGCGTGTCCGCTAGCCGTCGCCCCGGAGGGCGTCCGCGAGGCGCGACCCCGACGGAACGGCCTCGCGGAAGGGGACCGAGTCGAACGCGAGCGGCCCGTTGAGCGAGAGGAAGCCGAGTTCGCCCTCGGGCGCGCGGTCGAGGTTGGTCAGGAACGCCACCTTTCGGACGGCCTCGACGCCCTCGACGGTCGCGTCGGGGTCGACCGACTCGTACAGGGCGGCGTGTTCCCGGACGTGCTCGACGCAGCGTTTCGTCGGCGCGAACAGCAACAGCGCGTGGACGCCCGGTCCCTCGCGGCCGAGTTTCGTCCGGATGGCGTGTTCGTCGTCCTTGTAGAAGTAGCGCTCCATGCGGCGGTACTGACGGAGTATTTCGTTCGCACCGGTGGCGTGGCGGACGGCGGCGTCGGCCTTGAGTTCGATGAGGTAGTCAACCGGTTCGGGCGTCCGCACCCTGACGTACACGTCGGCGACGCCGCGGTTCCCGTAGTGGTCGTACGGCTCTTCGAGGTGAATCTCCACGTCGTCGAAGGCCGCCCGGAAGTGCTCGACCACCCGCGTCGCCAACTCGTCCTCGCGCATCTGTCGGTCGAGACGAGGCGACCGTCGGGGAAATGTCCCGCGGTTCGGCCGGCGGCGACCCGACACATCGGAAAACACATACCGCGGGCGTTCGGTTGGAGAACCGACATATGTCCCTGCCGACCCGCAGACAGGTCCTCCGCGCCGGCGGCGCGTCCCTCGTCGCCGCGCTCGCCGGGTGCTCCGGCGAGGGGTCCAGTTCCAGCCTCGACGAGCCGCACGGTCCCTCCCCGGACACGCTCGTCACCGACTACGACCAGCTCCAACTCCGAAACGACACCGAGAGCGCGATTTTCCGAGACGCCGCCCGCGACGACGACGGGGCGGGGTCGTCGTACCTCGACGACTTCCTCGTCACCACCGACGAGGAACGCGCAGACGTCGAGTTCGCGGCGGACCCCGACGGCATCGACGAGGCTCGCGCGTTCATCGACGAGACGGATTTCGACGCGCAGACGCTCGTCATCACCCAGCACCGGACGGACGCTTGCCACCGGGTAAAACTGCTGTACGTCACGCACCCGCCGGACAGCGCCGTCCACCTCGACTTCTGTTACCCGCTCCGGCCGGCGTCGGTCGAGTGCTCCGTGGACGACCGCCACGTCGTCGCCTCGCTGGTGCGACTGCCCTACTCGTCGCAGGACGAGTCGAGTTGGGGACACGGCGGCGGAAGCAGTTGTCACCTCCCGTCGTCGCTCCGAACCGAGACGGAGGACGCCTGAGATGCCCCGAACGCGACGCGACGTGCTCGCCTCGCTCGCCGGGGTCGGCGTCGCCGGATTCGCGGGCTGTACGGCACTCGACGCGGGTGAATCCGAATCCGAATCCGACGACTCGGCACTTGACGCGGCGGCGCTCCGGGAGGTCAGGGAACTCGGGTCGCCGGCGTTCCCGGCCCGCGTTCCGGTCCCCATCGCGGAGTCGTACCTCGAACGGGGCCGCGCTCGCGCCCGCGAACTCCTCGCTTCGTGTCCCGAGACGATGTCTCCGGAGGAGGTCCCGAACGAGGCGGTCCGAGAAATCTACGCCGAGGCGTACGCGGACGCCGCCGAGGACCTCGAACAGACGACGGCGGACGAGACGCCCTTCGAGGCGCTTCGGGGATTGCGCTACGATCGCGGGGCCGCGGCGATGGCGAAGGGGACCTACGACGCCGCGGTCGGCGACCTCACCGAGGCCGACGTGCGCGACGAGGCCGAGTCGATCCGCGCCGACATCGAGTCGTTCCGGCTCGGAACGCGCTACTTCGGGGACGAACCGGACCGGGCGCTCGTCGTGTACGAGGCTGTCGAGAACCTCGTCACGGCGGCGTCCCGGTATCTCGACAACACCGACGAGTACAGTCGTTACGCCGGCAGCGCCCCGCGAGTCGGCGAACTGCTCGACGCGGTCGAGTCCGCGCGGGCGTCGCTCGACGGCGCGCGCCACGTCCGCGACCGCTATCTGGCGTCGATTGCCGACCCGGTGGACTTCACCGACGCGTTCGAGTCGACCGCGTCCTCGCTCGCCGGAATCACCGAGGACCGCCGGGCGGAGTACCCCGAGGAGGGATTCGAATCCATCATCGAGGGCGAAGGATTCGACCTCGAGGAGCTCGAACCCACGCCGGCGGAAGACCTGCTGCTGGAGACGTTCGTCGAGGTCGAGGACGGGGTGCAGAACGTCCGCGAAGGCGTCCGACGCGGCCGCTTCGCCACCGCGCTCGTGGATGCCCACACCGCCGAGACGCACCGCCGCGCGTTCGAGGACGCCGTCACGGCGATCAAGCGAGGCCGGTACGAGTCGGTCGAGTCCGCGGCCGCGGTCAGAGACGCGAAACTCGGCGCGCTCGAAGCCCTCGAAGCCGCCCGGTCGGACGGGTCGAACCCGCACTTGACGCGGCGCGCGCTGGTCGACATCGCCCACATGGTCGGCCGCGGCGACGACTATCTTCGGGACGACTACTACGACGACGGTGACCCTCGTGCAGTACGAAACGCGGTCTCGGCGTACGCGACCACCGAGTTCGTCGCGCGCGAGACACCCGGCGTGAGCGCGTGGGTGCTCGGGACGCTCGCGGCCGAGCGTGGCGGCGTCGGCGACTGACGGGCCGGTTCGCTCGTTTTCGTCTCGTTTCCGGCCGCCGTCGCCGGCCCCTCGACCGTCGCCGGCGCGTCCGTGCGCCCGCCCCGTCCGGCCGGGGAAATTACGTGTCGGCGGGCGTACCACTCTCTCACGATGCCTGCCGAACCATTCGTCGTCGTCGGCGGCGACGCCGCCGGACTCTCCGCCGCGAGCAAGTTCGCCCGCGCCGACGCCGACCGCGAGGTCGTCGTCTTCGAGAAGGGCCGCTGGGTCTCCTACGCCCACTGCGGCACGCCATACTTCGTCAAAGGCGAGGTCGAGAAGCTCACCGACATGCTCTCGCTGTCGCCTGAGGAGGCCGCCGACCGCGGCATCGACCTCCGGCGCGAACACGAGGTCGTCGCCGTCGATACCGACGAGCGAGTCGTCACGGTCGACGGCCCGGACGGGACGTTCGAACAGCCCTACGGTGACCTCCTCATCGCTACCGGTGCGCGGGCGCTCCGCGAACCGATAGATGGTATCGACCTCGACGGTGCATTCACGCTCCACGGCCTGGACGACGCGGCGGCGATTCGGTCGTTCCTCACCGACCCGGACGAAGCACCGGTGGCCGACCTCGGCGGCGGCGGGTTCGTCGACGAGGCGCGCGCGGCCCGCTTCGGCGCGATGGAACCGCCCGAGTCGGTCGCCATCGTCGGCGGCGGCTTCGTCGGCGTCGAGATGGCGGAGGCGTTCACCGCCCACGGCCTCGATGTCCACCTGTTCCAGCGGTCCGGCCACGTCCTCAGCTCGTTCGGCGACGCCGTGGGCGAGCGGGTCGAGGAACATCTCGAAGCCCACGGCGTCACGCTCCACCTCGGCGCGTCGGTGGAGCGACTCCGCGGCGACGACGCGGGCCGGGTCGAGGCCGTCGTCTGCGAGGGCGACGAACTCGCGGTCGACGCGGCGATGGTCGGTATCGGTCTCCGACCCAACTCGGACCTCGTCGCCGACGCGGTCGACCTCGGTGAGACGGGCGCTATCGCGGTCGACGACTACGGACGGACGAGCGCGGAGCGCGTCTACGCCGCGGGCGACTGCGCCGAAATCGACCACGTCGTCACCGGCGAGCCGACGTGGAACACGCTCGGCCTGCCCGCGAACCGCGCCGGGCGCGCCATCGGCCAGACCGTCGCCGGCGACCCCGAACCCATCGGAACCGTCGCGAACACTTCGGTCGTGAAGGCGTTCGACCTCGAATGCGGCCGCGCCGGCGTGACCGACCTCGACGAGGCGCGCGATGCCGGCTTCGACCCCGTCTCGGAGACTATCACCGCCGGTTCGCGGTCGGGCTACTACCCCGGGTCCGCCGAGACGACCGTCACGCTCGTCGCCGACCGCGACACTGGGCGACTGCTCGGCGGTACCATCGTCGGGGCCGACCGCGCCGCCGTCAGAATCGACACCGTGGCGACTGCGCTCGCCGCCGAGTTGACCGTCGCCGAGGTGGAGCGTCTCGACCTCGGCTACGCGCCGCCGTTCAGCCCCGTCTGGGACCCGATTTTAACCGCGGCGAAGGTCCTTCGCGGGTCGCTCTAAGTCGCGAGCGGTTCGAAATTCGAACCGAACAAAACGACTATTATCGATTATGTGGTAACGATACGCTCACGTGCTGAATATTACTGCAACTGAACGCGGGCGTCTCGAATCCGGGTCGGCGCGGACGGACCGGTCGGTGGGGCCGCAACGGTCGGCGGAGCCGATGGAGCGGCCGAGTCCGACGGGGGCACGTCGCCGACCGTCGAGCGGGGCGTGGTCTCGGTGAACAGCCGGGTCGCCGCCGGACTGTTCGTCCTTCTGGGACTCCTTTGGGGCAGTTCGTTCGTCGCTATCGAAGTCGGTCTCGCGTACTTCCCGCCGCTGCACTTCGCGGCGCTTCGGTTCTTCCTCGCGGGGCTCATCGTCCTCGGCTACGCCGCCGCCTCGACCGACTATTGGCGGCCGCACAGCCGGACCGACTGGACGCTTGTCGGCGTCTCCGGCGGCCTCCTCATCGGCGCGCACCACGCGTTTCTCTACCTCGGACAGGAGCACGTCCCCGGCGCGGTGGCGGCCATCGTCATCAGCCTCGGACCGGTCCTGACCGCGCTGTTCGCGACGGGCATCCTCGGCGACCGCATCTCGGCGCTCGGCGTCCTCGGCTTCGGCTTCGGCTTTCTGGGCGTCGGCCTCGTCGCCCAACCGGACCCGAGCGCGCTCCTCTCCAGCGATGTGGTCGGCGTCGCCATCGTCTTCGTCGCCTCGGCGTGTTTCGCTCTCGGTGCCGTCCTGACGCGCCCCTTCTCCTCGGATATCCCGGCGCGGACGCTCCAGGCGTGGGCGATGCTGTTCGGGTCCGCGCTCCTGTTCGCCGGGGGAACTGTCACCGGCGAATCCCTCGCGGCTATCGAGTGGTCCGGCGTCGCCGTTGGCTCGCTGCTCTATCTCGCCGTCGTCAGCGGCGCGGGCGCGTTCCTCATCTACTTCGAACTGCTCGGCCGGTTCGGTCCGACGCAGATAAACCTCATCGGCTACGTCGAACCCGTCTCCGCGACGCTCCTCAGTTGGGCCTTCCTCGGCCAACTCATCGACGCCGTGACCGCGCTCGGTTTTGTCTCCATCTTCGCCGGCTTCGCGCTCATCAAGCGCCGGGCGCTCGGCGAGTTGGTCGCGGGAGCGCGCGGTCGGTCTGCGGAGTGATGGTTCGGAGTGGCGGTCGTCGTCGCTGTCAACCCCCACTCGGTCCGGCATTCGTCTGCCGAAACGGGTGTTCGATAGTGGGCAAATGTAACGTGGCGGGTCGTGGTACCTTGACCCTCGGAAGGGTTATCCGTCGCCCGACCTTCGATTTGTTCGTAATGGCACACGGCAAAGTTGATTTCTTCAACGACACTGGCGGCTACGGTTTCATCTCTACTGACGACGGCGACCTCGACGACGACGAAGACGTGTTCTTCCACATGGAAGACGTCGGCGGCGACGACCTCACCGAAGGCACCGAAGTCGAGTTCGACATCGAGTCCTCGCCCAAGGGACCCCGCGCGGCGAACGTCGTTCGGCAGTAACACCGAGACGCGACTGCTGTTTGTAGCGGCAGACGACATCTCGACTTTTCAGACGATTACACGGCGAGCCGAGGCTCTCGGCGGAGCCGACCGTCTCGGCCGTGGTTTGCCCGTCACTGTTCGTCCTCGCGCCGACCCGCGGGCGGCCGTTCCTTTCGCTGTCTCCTCATCTCTCTCGCCGATGTTCTGCTCCTTACTGAGAGCGGCGGCGCTCACCGGCGAATCCGCGATTGGCATCGTATAACAATATCGGACAATAGAATAATAGCACTTATTATACTCGATGAACTTTCTATTAACATGCGAACGAAGACCCGACGCAGGTTCCTCGCGACAGTCGCCGGAAGCGCCGCCGTCGGCCTCGCGGGTTGTCTCGGCGGTGACGACTCGTCCGATTCGACCGACTCGTCGGCCGACTCGGAAACGACGGCGACGGCTTCCTTTTTCGTCTTCGGCGACGTGGCGCGGCACGTCGCTGGCGACGCCGCCTCCGTCGACACGCTCGTCCCCATCGGCCAGCACGGCCACGGTTGGGAGCCCGGTCCGGACGTACAGGGGCGGGTGCTCGAATCCGACCTGTTCGTCCACGGAATTCCCGGCTTTCAGCCGTGGGCCGACGACATTCGGTCGTCGCTCGAAGCCGACGGGTCGGATGTCGTCGCGGTCGACGCCGCCGCCGACGTGGAACTCCACGAAATAGGACCCGACGGCCACGTCCACGATGACGAGTCCCACGACGAGACGGAGCACCACGACGAGGAGACCGAACACCACGACGACGAACACGCCGAGGAGCACGACGACGAACACGGTGAACTCGACCCGCACTTCTGGCTGGACCCCATGCGGGTCGCCACCGCGACCGAGACGCTCCGCGACGCCCTCCAATCGGTCGACTCGGCCAACGCCGACGCCTACGCCGCGAACGCCGAGTCCTACCGCGAGACGCTCTCGGAACTCGACGCGGCGTTCGAGGACGGCCTCGCCGACCGCGAGCGCGACGTGATTCTCGTCGCCGGCCACGACGCCTACGGCTACCTCGCCGACCGCTACGACCTCGAAATCGTCGGACTCACCGGTATCTCGCCCGATGAGGAGCCGTCGCCGCGGGACATCGAGCGAGCGCAGGCGACCATCGAGGAACACGGCATCCGACACGTCCTCGCCGACCCGCTGGAGTCCGACCGCGCCGCGCAGCAACTCGTCTCCGAGACGGACGCGGCGGACGTGCTCCCGCTCACGCCGCTTCCCGGCGTAATGACTGAGTGGGAGGAAAACGACTGGGGGTACGTGGACATCATGCGCGAGGTGAACCTGCCGTCGCTCCGGACGGCACTCGGCGCCCAATGACGGCTGTCTCGCTCAGCGACGTGACCTTTTCGTACGGCGACGTCCCGGTCGTGGACGGCGTTTCGCTCGACGTTCCCGAAGGCGAGTTTCTCGGGCTCGTCGGCCCGAACGGGTCGGGAAAGAGCACGCTCTTGACGCTGATGCTCGGTCTCCGCCGACCGACCCGCGGCGAGGTGCGTCTGTTCGACCGCCCCGCCCACGACTTCGCCGACGGCGAGCGCGTCGCCTACGTCGCACAGGACGCGACGGACGCGGCCCGGGACATGCCTGTCACCGTCCGCGAAGTCGTCCGGATGGGTCGCTACCCGCGGAATCTGTTCGGCCGCTTCTCGGCCGACGACCGCGAGGCGGTCGTCTCGGCGCTCGACCGCGTCGGCATCGCGGACCTCGCCGACCGCCGCGTCGGGGCGCTCTCGGGCGGCCAGCGCCAACGGGTGTTCGTCGCCCGCGCGCTCGCCGCAGAGGCCGACTTGCTCGCCCTCGACGAGCCGACAGTCGCCCTCGATGCCGAGTCCCGGGAGGCGTTCTACGACCTCCTCGGCGATCTGAACGAGCAGGGGATGACGGTCGTCCTCGTCGAACACGACATCGGCGTCGTCACGGCCCGCGCGTCCCGAATCGCCTGTCTCAACAAGCGGCTGTACTTCCACGGCGACACCGAGGACTTCGCCGACAGCGACGCGCTCGCCGCGGCCTACGGGGCGAACCAGCGCGTGCTCGACCACGACCACGGTCACGGCCGTCACCACGGCAACTCTCACGACCGCCAGCGCGGTCACTCCCACGGTGACGCCCGCGCCGAACCGGAGGATGAGCAGTGACCGGTCCCGTCGCGCTCGCGGCGACAGATCTCCTCGCGGTCGATTTCTCCGCGGCCGACTCCCTCGCGCCGCTCCTCGTTGCCGACGCGTTCACGGGGATTTTCGACTGGTTCTTGACGGCGGTCGTCGGCGGGGTGTTCTCGTGGCTCGCCGGCGTCACCGGTCTCGATTTCCTCGGCTATCCCTACATGCAGCGGGCGTACCTCTCGGTGCTCTGTATCGGCGTCGTCGGCCCGTTGGTCGGGTCGTTCCTCGTCTATCGCGACCTCTCGATGGTCGGGGACACGCTCGCCCACACCGCCTTCGCCGGGGTCGCGCTCGCGCTCTTCCTCGACGCGACGCTCGGGCTCGCGGTCCCGCCGCTCCTCGGCGCGCTCGTCGTCGCGGTCGTCGCGGCCCTCGTCGTGCAGGCGCTCATCGAGTACACCGACGCCCGGAGCGACGCCGCACTGGCGATGGTCCTGACCGGCGGCTTCGCCCTCGGGAGCGTGCTCATCTCGCTGACCGGCGGCGGCATCTCGGTCGGTATCAACCAGTATCTGTTCGGCTCGCTGGCGACCGTCTCGCGGGCCGACGTGGGACTTCTCGTCTCGATGGGGCTCGTCGTCGTCGGCTCGGTTGCGGTCGCCTACCGTCCGCTCGTGTACGTCACGTTCGACGAGACCGCCGCCCGCGCGTCGCGGCTCCACGTCCGCGCCGTCAACACGCTCCTGTCGATTCTCACCGCGTTCGTCGTCGTCAGCGCGATGCGAATCATGGGCGTCATCCTCGTCGCGGCGCTGCTCGTCATCCCCGTCGTCACCGCCTCGCGGCTCGGGCGGAGCTTTAAGCAATCGCTCTTGTACGGCGTTCTCGCGGGCGAACTCGCGGGCGTCGCCGGCGTCACGGTCGCGTATCTCTACGGGCTCGCCGCCGGCGGCTCCATCGTCCTCGTCGCGCTCGCGGGCTTCGTCGCCGTCGCCGCCGGGCACCGACTGGCCTGAACACCCCGTTTCGGCCCTCCCACCGAATCCCGGTCGCGGCGACTCCGGAGCGACTCCGGAGAGCCCCCACCGCGACCCGCGACCTTGACCAGACAAGTGATTTTTAAATCGACCGACGATTCCTGGTTCTGTCAGTGTCGGCAGCGTGGTATCTATCTTGCAATACCAATCCCGAATCCGTTATTCTTGGCCGTTTTGAGGCGATTAGCGGCAATTTGAGATTATCTCTATTGATACTGTCCGCGAATACTTATCACTTTACTCCCACACTCGTTCGTATGGCAATCGAGCGAAACGAACGGGAACCGGCCGCCGGAGACGGGGCTACCTCCCGACAGCACGACACGTATTCCGGTCCCGGTGCCGCCGGCGCGGCGACAGACGAGGTCCTCGACGACGTGGACGACGTGGACGACGCGACCGACGAAATCGGTACGGCCGTCGCCGAACTCTCCGACGCCTCCGAGAGCGTGGCCGTCAGCGCACAGGAAATAAGCGACCTCGCGGGCGACCAGTCGACCAACATGCATGAGGTCGCCGGCGAAGTGTCGAATCTGAGCGCCAGCGTCGAGCAGATAGCCTCCAGCGCCGACCAGACGAAGGCGATGAGCGACCAGGCGCGCGACCTCGCCGCCGAGGGTCGAAGCTCCGCCGACAACGCCGCGGACGCGATGGAGACCGTCGACGACGTGACCACCGAGGTGTACGACGAAATCACCGACCTCCGCGCGAAAGTCGACCAGATAGACAGCGTCGTCGAGGTCATCAACGACATCGCCGACCAGACGAACCTGCTCGCGCTCAACGCCTCTATCGAGGCCGCGCGGGCCGGGGAGGCGGGAGCCGGTTTCGCCGTCGTCGCCGACGAGGTCAAGAGCCTCGCGGAGCAGTCCCGCGACAGCGTCTCCGAAATCGAGACGGTCGTCGGCGACATCCAGGAGACGACGGAGACGACCGTCGGCAACATCGAGGAGGCGAACGAGGAGGTCAACGACGGCATCTCGGAGGTCGACGCGGCCGTCTCCGCCCTCCGGAACATCGACTCTGCGGTCGGTGAGGCCGCCGCCGGCGCGGAGGAGGTCGCCCGCGCGACCGACCAGCAGGCCGCGAGCACCGAGGAGGTGGCGAGCCTCGTCGACCAGACCGCTCGGGGCGCAGAAGAGGTCGCCGGCGAGATAGACCAGGTCGCCGCGGCCACCGAAGAGCAGACGGCGAAGATTTCGGAGGTCGCGCTCCTCGTTGGCCACATCGACGACGAGGTGGACGACCTCGAAGACGAACTCGACGCGGCCGAAGACGGGCGCTCCGTCCGGAGCGCGTAGATGTCACTCACGGACGCGCCCGGCGCGGCGCTCGACGAACCGACGCAGGTCCTCGAATTCGAAATCGGCGAGGAGCGTTACTGCGTGGCCCTTGATGTCGTCACCGAGATCATCGACCGCAAGCCGACCCGCTCGCTCCCGGACTCGCCGCCGCACGTCGTCGGCGCGATGGACTACCGGGGCGCGACGACGATGCTCGTCGACACGGCTTCGCTCCTCGGTGTGGGGTCGAACCCGGACGCCTCCCGCGTCGTCGTCTTCGACGCCGCCGACGAGGACGCGACCGTGTTCGGCTGGCTGGTCGACGAGGTCGACCGCGTGACGGCGGTCGACCCCGAGAGCGTCGACGACGCGCCGTTCGGCGACGACCTGACCCGCGGCGTCGTCAGGGGCGACGACGGCCTCGTCGTCTGGGTCGACCCGCCGGTCGACGAATAGGCCGACCGCACCGTACTTTCTTGAGTGCTCCCGCGAACCACTCGGACGATGGGAACACGCCGGGACGCCGTCGATAGCTTCGATTCCTTCCGGCAGTTCGTCGGACTCGAACGCGACGTGCTCGTCCTCTCGGTGGCGATGTTCGCGTTCAGCCTCTCGTTTCAGATGACCGGCCGGTACGTTCCGGAGTACCTCCGGGTGCTCGGTGCCGGCGCGACCGTGGTCGGTCTCTACGGGAGCGTCGGCAACCTCATCGGGGCGCTGTACCCGTATCCGGGCGGCGCGCTCTCCGACCGCCTCGGGTCGCGCCTCTCGCTCACGCTGTTTGGGACCGTCTCGTCGGCGGGCTTTCTCTTCTGGTTCGTCGCCCCGCAGGTCCCCGAGGTGACGCTCGCGGGCGTCTCGCTCGAACCGTGGCTCTGGATTTTCGTCGGGCTCTTTCTCACGCAGGCGTGGAAGTCGTTCGGCCTCGGTGCGACGTTCGCCATCGTCAAACAGAGCGTTCCGCCGGAGCGACTGGCGATGGGCTTCGCCAGCACCGAGATTTTCCGCCGCGTCGGCTTCCTCCTCGGACCGCTCATCGCGGCCGCGCTGTTGGCGGCGACGGCGACGTTCGTCGAGGGCTTCCGGTACGTCCTCATCGTGGCCGCGGCCTTCGGTATCGTCGCCACCGTCGCCCAGCACGTCCTCTACGACGCGGGCGGGGACTCGCTGGGCAAGTCGTTCGAGGGGCTCGCACAGCTCCGCGACGACCTCCGGTCGCTCCCGGAGACGCTCCGCCCGCTCCTCGTCGCAGACACGCTCATCCGGTTCGCCAACGGGATGGTGTACGTCTTCTTCGTCATCGTCGTCACGGAGTTCCTCGATGTCGGCTTCACCGGGTTCGGCGTCTCGCTCCGCCCAGACGCCTTCTTCGGCGTCCTCCTCGGCGTCGAGATGGTCGTCGCGCTCCTGACGAAACTCCCCGTCTCGAAGCTCGCCGAGCGAACCGGTCTCAAGCCGGTCGTCGGCCTCGGGTTCGCGGTGTACGCCGTCTTTCCGGTCCTCCTCATCTTCGCGCCGGCGGACCAGTGGGTCGTCGTCGCCCTCTTTGCCTTCTCGGGGCTCCGGTTCGCCGGCCTCCCCGCGCACAAGGCGCTCATCGTCGGCCCGGCGGAGCGAAACGCCGGCGGCCGGGTGACGGGCGCGTACTACCTCGTGCGGAACACCATCGTCATCCCGAGCGCGGCGCTCGGTGGCTGGCTCTACGCGAGCGACCCGACGCTGGCGTTCTCGGTCGCGTCGCTCGTCGGCGTGGTCGGCGTGGTTTACTTCGCCCTGCGCGGAAAAGAGTTCGAGGCGTACGCCGGCGGGACCTGACGCTCAGTTCGGGACGACGAGGTCGACCTCGAAGTAGTACATCGCGTCGAGGTCGCCCTCGAAGACGAGGTGGATGAGCGCGTTCTTGTCCGCCGGGACGTTGTTGCTCACGTCCGTGTCCTCGGCGACGAGCTCGCCCTCGGCGTCGTACACCCGACCGACGACGCTCAGCCGCCCGATTCGCGAGGCGGTGTCAACTGAGAGGCCGACGCGGTAGGTCTCCGCCTCCTCGTCGGTCTCGGCGTAGTTCTGCCACGCCTTCGCGTACGGGAGGTCAGAGGAGACGACGACGCCCGGCACGGGCCCCTTGGTCAGGAGTGTGCCCACGACGTCCGGGTCGTCGTCCTCGCGCTCGAAGTCGATGCGGTCTTCGGGAGCGTCGGTCGTCGGCTCCGGCGTCGATTCGGGTGTCGGTTCGGTGGGCTGTTCGGTCGTCGGCTCGGGGGTCGGCTCGGGCGAGTCGGTCGCCTGTCTCGCGGGCTGTTCGTCGCCGGCTGGGTCGTCGTTCTGGTCGGCCGCTGGGTCGAGCGCGTTACCCTCCGCACCGAGGCAGCCGGAGAGGAGCACCACGCTCGCTCCGACGCCGCCGAGGAATGTTCGTCTGTTCATGTCGCTTCCAACGCCACATATATACTAAATTATGATTGTACTGAATGGCTGAAGATTCCGGGATAGAGAAGGTCTGATGCGGTTATGTGGCTCATTACGATTAGTGAACCACGAGTGAGAGAGCCCTCATCCTTCGCCGCCGACCACACAAAGATTCAACTTTGTTAACATACATCTTTGTTCATGGACATCGGAATACTCGGCGCTGGCCGACTCGGCGGGACGTTGGCCCAACTCCTCGTGGAGTCGGACCACGAGGTGGCGATAGCCAACGAAAGCGGAGTCGAGTCGCTCACGGACCTCTCCGAGACGCTCGGGCCGCAACTTCGCGCGGTTGAACCGACGCAAGCGATTCGGTTCGGCGACGTGGTCTTCCTCGCCGTTCCGTTCCGAGAGCGCGATTCGCTACCCGACGCGGACCACTTCGCGGAGAAGATAGTCGTCGACGCGATGAACCCCTACACCGAGAACTTCCACGTCATCGACCTCGGTGACGACACCTCCTCGGAACTCGTCGCGGCCCAGCTCCCGGACGCGAAACTAGTCAAGTCGTTCAACACCATCCACTGGGAGACGCTGCGCGACCTCGGACACCCGGACCTTCCCGACTCGGAGCGTCTCGCGGTCTTCCTCGCCGGCGACGACTCGGACGCCAAAGCCCGCGTCGCCGACCTCATCCGTGACATCGGCTTCGGCCCGGTTGACGTCGGTGGCCTCGTTTCGGGCGGCGAACTACTGGAGCCCGGATCGGCGCTCTACAAGCGCGAAATCACGGTCGAGGAGGCGCGCAAAACCGTCCGAACGCTTCGTGCCCGGCAGGGCTGACCGTCGCTCCTCCGAAACCATCACGAATTTTGATTGTGTATGGTGGGCACCAGATTGCGATCGCGGAGTACCACGGCTGTACCCGTCTATTTCCGTGACGTTCACGAATTACAACTGTTCACAAATAGCATGGATTTAAGGGGAACCATCGCACACAGACGCCTGTTAAGGCACCCATGATGGCACAGACGAACGACTGGAAGGACTCGCGCGTGACGTACGACGAGTCGACCGGGTCATACCGCGTCGACCGCGACTCTTCCGAGCTCCTAAGCACGAACGTTGTATTGAGTATTGCGGCAATCGAGGGCGTCCGACCGACGCAGCTCCCGCCGCTCGCACAGACTATCGACCCCGACGCCCTCGAAACGGTCTTCGGCTGTTCTGAGGACGCACTCCTCTCGTTTTCCTACGCGGGCTACCGCGTGACGCTCGACGCGCTCGGTTCTATTGAAGTGGTCCCCATCGGCGACGCCCAGCCCCTCCAGTGAGGCGACTCACCGCCTAATCGCCGACCACTTACCGCTCATCCGCCCCGGCGAGTGGCGACACGGCCCCTCGATTCGTCACGCCGGCCTCGCGATTCGCCGCCTTCCAGTAGGTACCGCCTGACCGCCCGTTCGTGACAGTAGGCGAAACATACCAAAACGTCCTGTCACCGTCTCCCACGGTATGTTCGGAACGAGTGGAATCAGGGGTCCGGTTGGCCGAACCGTGACCGCCGAACTCGCCCTTCGAATCGGCCGCGCGGTCGGCTGCGACGCCTGCACCGTCGTCGTCGGGCAGGACGCCCGCCTCAGCGGGGACGTCCTCGCCGACGCCGTGAGCGCCGGCGTCCGCGAGTGCGGCGCGAACGTGGTCCGACTCGGCGTCGTCTCGACCCCCACAGTCGCCCGCGCGGTCGGCTGGGCCGGCGCGGACGCCGGTATCGGTATCACGGCGTCTCACAACCCCGCGTCGGACAACGGGCTGAAGCTCTGGACGCCGAGCGGCCGCGCCTTCGACAAGGCCCAGACGCGCGACATCGTCCACCGGCTCAACCGCGACGAGGTGTCGCTCGCCCCGTGGAACGAACTCGGCGAGGAGCGCGAGTGGTCCGACGCCGCGGCCCGCCACGTGAATCACCTCGTCTCGTCGTTCGACGACCTCGACGACGTGACCGTCGCGTTCGATCTCGGCAACGGCACGGGTCGCGTCTCGGTCGACGCGCTCTACGAGCTCGGCGCGACGGTCAACACCATCGACGGCCAACAGGACGGTCGGTTCCCCGCTCGTAAGAGCGAGCCGAACGCCGAGACGCTCACTGCGCTCCGCCGGACCGTTCCCGCGCTCGACGCGGACGTGGGACTCGCCCACGACGGCGACGCGGACCGACTCGTCGCGGTCGACGAGACCGGCGCGTACGTCCCCGGCGACGCGCTCCTCGCGCTGTTCGCGCGGGACGCCGTCTCCCCGGGCGACGCCGTCGCCGTCCCCGTCGACACGAGCCTCCTCGTGCAAGATGTGGTCGAATCCGCCGGGGGGCACGTCACCTACACGCCGGTCGGCGACGTCCACGTCGCCGAGGCGGTCGCCGAACCCGGCTACGTCTTCGGTGGCGAACCCTCCGGCGCGTGGATTTGGCCCGACGAGACGCTCGCGCCCGACGGTCACTACGCGGCGCTCAAACTCGCCGACCTCGTGGCCCGCGACGGGGCGCTGTCAGAACAGGTCGCCGACCTCGGCGGGGCGGCGTACGCCACCCGCCGCGCGAGCCTCTCGTTCGACGACAAACACCAGGCGATGGACCGCATCGCCCGCGACATCCACGCGACGTACGACGAGGTCGACACCATCGACGGCATCCGCGTCGACACCGACGACGGCTGGTTCCTCGTCCGCGCCAGCGGGACCGAACCGCTGGTCCGCATCACCGCGGAGGCTCGCGACGAGGAGGACGCCGACCGCCTGTTCGCGGACGTTCGCTCGCTCGTCGAGGGCGCGCGGGTCGTCGCCTGACCCCCTCATTTTTGTGACCCGTCCGCCTCCTCGGCGAGGGTAGTTCAGTTCGCGCACGCGAGCGACCGTTCTCACGGTTTATGTACCATGACGCCCGACCTCCGCACAGAGCGACGATGCACGATGACTCTCCGCCGCGCGACCGCTCGAACGGTTCGTTCACGCGCCGAGCCGCGACGAAAGCCGTTTCTCTCGGCGCGCTCGCGGCCCTCGCGGGCTGTCTCGGCGGCGGTTCGAACGCGGAGCCGACGCCCGAACCGGTCGATCTCTCGGGCGGGAAGGAAGACGACCAAGGCGGGATGGTCATCGGCCTCCACGCCGGCCCGAACGGACAGGTTTTCTACCGCGACAACGCGCCCGAGGACCACGACAACCCGGCGTGGTTCCACACCCTCAGCATGGGGCTGTTCCCGTACTACTTCGAACGCCGAGAGCAGGGCTGGGAGGCGACGGCGGTGTACGTCACGGACTACTCGACGGTCGACTACGAGCTCTCGACAGAGGGCGGCGACACGTTCATCTCGACTCACACCGGCGCTGAGACCTTCGGCGACGCCACCGAGATGACGTACGTCGTCGAAAGCGACGTGCTCGGAGGCATGGGTAAAGACCTGATTCCCTTTTCGTCGGGTCCCGACGCCGACGAGTTCGTCGCCGAATACGGCGGGGAAACCGTACCGTTCGACGACGTGACGCCCGAGTGGCTCAGCGGCTACATGCGCTCGTAGCGCCGCCGCTGTCGGTCGCTTCGAAAACAACGGAATTTCCGACGGCCTCAGAACGAGTCGTTGGGGATGCGGACGCCGTCGACGTAGACCGACACCGCGTCGGTCGACTGGAAGTTGGTGATGTCGCCCGCGAACTGGTAGCGCCGCGAGTCGTCGTCGACGGTACCCTCGGCGGCGGGACCGACCGTCCCGGTCGTGCTGAGCGCGCCGTTCGATTGGAGCGGTGAGATAGAGCCGCTGACCGTCACTTCGAACGAAGAGACGGGACCGGTGCCCGCAACGACGAGCGTGTGCCCGTCGTCGTCGACCGGTTCGTCGGCCTGTTCCGTCGCCGAGCCGAGCCCAGAGAACCCCGCGAGTGCACCAGTGGCCGATACCGACCCGCACAGCGCGAGGTACTTGCGTCTACCGACGTCGTCGTCAGTCGTCGTCGTTTCTGGGTCCTGCCCGGTGGACCGTTCACTTACCATGTCTCAGGGGTTGCGGATTACACCCATAAATGTTGCGATAATTACATTAGTAGGAATACATGAATATCTATCGACGATACTATTGCTATCGTTATTGTTCGAATTGCCGACGGATTCTGGTGATTCACTTTGACCAGAAAAACGACCGACAGCGACCTCTTATTCTCGAATTAATCCGTTTCTTATGGCTGCATTAATGTCTGATTTGCGGTGTCGATTTGAATGTCCTTCTTGTGATATTTTTGACGACGACCGAATGTACTAATTTCTGATAGATATTCTGGTGGCGTTCGCTGCGGCCGCGCTCTCGGCCGTCCGAGCGTCTATGCGCCTCGAAACCGCGGCGGACGGGTCAGGAGCCGCGGCGCCGGGCGTTGAGCCTCGTCGAACACGGTCGGCTCAGCGCCGCTGCGGTCGCTCAACTCGAATCGGCGCTGAAAAGGGGAGAGGACCGAACGAGACCGCGGGGACCGATGCGGCCACCAGCGACGAGCTGTTCTCGTCTTCTTTCTTCCGGGGCGAGCGTCCCACTCGCGCCCTCGGGTGTTCGAACGGACGGTTCGTCGCTCAGCTGTGGAGACGGCGGCGTGCTATCCGAGGAACCCGACGTGACGGTCTTCCCAGTCTCGGCGCTCGACGATGGACTCGCGGCCTTTCTCGGACATCTCGTAGAAGTTCGTTCGGCGGTCGTGCTGTCCCTTGTTCACGTACCCTTGTTCAACGAGGGCGTCGAGGTTCGGGTAGAGCCGACCGTGGTTCACCTCCCCGACGTCCTTGCTGATCATCTCTTTAATCTCCTGCCCGGACGGGCGCTCTGCGCCGGCAATCACGTACAGCAGGTCGCGCTGGAAGCCAGTCAATTCGAACATTGTAGTCTCGAATCTAAGTATCGCCGCCATCGGGTATTGTTAGCCACCTCTATACTGGACAATTGGGTTCCTTACCGCCGCTGTTGCGAGTTTGCTCCCATTCCGGCGCGAGGACTTTTCTCAAAACCGACGAGATGCGTAATCATCTCCGAGACCGAGATAACTCCCTCCCGCTGACCGTCTGTAACCCAGTAAATATCCCGTGAAGATGAGCTTAATCCTCGTTAGAAACTCGGTCAGTGCCTCCCGGAAACGTCACGATAACAAAGGTTGGTTGTGGTGTATTACGACTCAACCGGGCCTGGTCTTCTTTCGCATCGCATGCGAGAACCCCCCGCACACGACGATGACAACACTATCAAAAGACGAGCTCTTTCGCATCCTCAGTAACTCGCGCCGGAGGCAGATTCTCTACTTCCTTCACCGCGCGGGCGAAGCAATCTCGTTGAAGCAACTCGCGGCGATGGTCGCGGCTCGAGAGAACGGCACGGCGGTCGAGGACGTGACCGACGAAGAGCGACAGCGCGTGTATATCTCGCTGTACCAGACGCACCTCCCGAAACTCGAGAGCGCCGGACTGGTCGATTACGACGACGAGGAGCGGTCCGTCGAACTCGTCCCGAACGTCGCCAAGCGGGGGTTCTTCTGGATGCAACCCGACGCGCGCGAGTCGTGGAGTCGGTACTACGCACTTCTCGGCGCGGTCAGTTGGGTGCTCATCCTCGGAGTGTGGGCGGGGATCCCTGGATTCGCGCTCGTCTCGTGGAGCGCAATCGCGGTGTTCGTCTCCGCGGCGCTCCTCGTGCTGGTGTTCGCGCAGTACCTCTCCGAGCAACGTGAGGGTACCTCGGCCGACGCTTTCGAAGCGCTCGTGGAATAAACCGTCACCTCGAGACTGCCGTGGACAGTCGCTCCGGAGCTCTCGCGTATTCTCAGTCGGTGCTACTGCCGAATCGTCGTATCCGTGTACTTAACTCTCAGTCGAGTTTGGTGACGCGTCCAATTGCGATTCTCGCAGGTGAAAAACCGGGATACGCTACTGCTTCCCGGTAGTACAACGCTACTGTCGGATACATTGAAAGTCTGAGTTAGTATAGATTGTTACAACTACTTTACTCGCAGATTTTGCGACCCTAACAGTCGGAGAAATCAGAGTGTGGGATTCTCAGACAAGTATATATCCTCGTTTAACCTATTAACTCGTTGACCCTCTGAATCTGGAGCGCGCTTGGTGGGGCGCATCCAAAGGTTGTGGTCTGTGCAAAACGTCACGTGGTCTCCCCTCTCGACTGACCACGTCATTCGGTAGCACCCGACTACACAGTGGGGGAGGAAGGAACAATGGTTACCGATTCATTACAAGCTGACACCGACGTTGTTGACCAGACGACGAACGAACAACTCGCGGAGACTGGTGGTTCTCACGCGCTTTCCGAGCAGCAGCAACAACAACCCGAAATCGAAGCGCTCTCGAAGGACATCGTCTTCGAGATTCTGAAGAACCAGCGCCGGCGCGACGCGCTCCGGTACCTCAAGGAGAACGACGGCGAGGCGAAGCTCGGCGACATGGCCGAGTTCATCGCCGCGAAGGAAAACGGCATCGAGATAAAGGCGCTGTCGTCGAGCCAACGAAAGCGGGTGTACATCGGTCTGTACCAATGTCACCTCCCGAAGATGGACTCGGCGGGCATCGTCGACTTCGAGAAGAACCGCGGTGACATCACGCTTCTCGACACCGCGAAGCAGCTCGACCAGTACCTCGACGGCGACGTCGTCAGCACCGAGACCGACGACGAGCAGTCGGCGTCGCTCGCCGCGTCGCCGAAACGGAACCTCGCTATCGCCGCCGGCGTGGCCGCGACCGTCTCCGCCGGCCTGCTCGGTGTCCCCGGTCTCGAACAGATTCCGGCCGCCGGCTGGGCCGTGCTGAGCACCGCGACGCTCATGGCCATCACCGCGATGGAGTCGTACAAGGACCGCCTCGACCTCTGAGTCGGCCCCCACGCGCCCGCGTCGCGAACGATATCAACGAACAACTCGGATTTTACTTCGGTCTGCTTTCTGACAGCGGCGGCCTTGCTCGCCGCTTGCCCGTCGATATCGTTCTCTCGGACGCTCTCTCCCTCCCACTTCGCTTCTGACTCTCACGCTCCCGTTCCCGTTCTCGACTCGCGGGTGTGATTCGCAGACCGTGCAACCGACGTGGCGGCTTCGGCACGCCACGACACCGCCGGGAGAACGCCCGCCCCGATTAGGAGCGTCCGAACCCGCTTCCCTTCCGATTTAAGCTGGCTTTCGCCGTTTGCAACAGTCTCACACGCGATCCTAACGCGCGACCGGTTCGGGGAACCCTCTGTATAACAATCCCCGTCGCCGTCCCTGTTCCCTCTATGACTCACTCACCGTCACGGCCACGTTCTGAACGTCCGTCGCTCGCGGGAGGGCGCGAATGAACGACCGTATCACCGAGGCGGTCGTCCTCGCGGCCGGCGAGGGGCGACGGCTCCGCCCGCTCACCACCTTCCAACCGAAGCCGATGCTCCCGGTCGCCAACCGGCCGGTCATCGAGTACGTCCTCGACGCGCTGTTCGAATCAGGTATCGAGCACGTCGTCGTCGTCGTGGGCCACCGCGCCGACCGCATCCAGTCGCATCTCTCTGCGACCTACTCGGACGTGGACATCGAGTTCGTCCACCAGGACTCGCGTCTCGGCAGCGGCCACGCGCTCCTCCTCGCCGAGGGTCTCGTCTCCGGTCCCTTCGTCGTCTGCAACGGCGACAACGTCGTCGACGCCGACATCGTCTCGACGGTGCTCGAACGCTTCTCGACGACCGACTCCGTGGCGACGGTCGCGGTCGCCGAATCCGACACGCCCGAGGAGTACGGCGTCATCGTCGAGGACAACGGCCGCATCGCCGACATCGACGAACACGCCGTCGACAGCGAGGGCTATCTCGTCAACGCGGGCGTCTACGTCTTCGACGACGCCGTCTTCGAGGCGCTCCGGCACATCCCGCCGCACGACGGTGAGACGCGGCTTCCCGACGTGATTCACTACCTCGACGGGAACGTCACGTCCGTCCTCGTCAACGGTGGCTGGCTCGACCCCTCGCACCCGTGGGGACTCCTCTCCGTGACGGAGACGCTCCTCGCGCGCAGACACGACTCCGCGGTCGCCGAGTCGGCGCGGATTCACGAGCGCGCGCTCGTCGGCGACCACGTCGTCGTCGGCGAGGACTGCGACGTGGGGCCGGGCGCGGTCATCAGCGCCGGCTCGTGCCTCCAAGACAACGTATCGGTCGGCGCGAACAGCGTCATCGAGCGCTCCATCCTCTCGACCGACGCGCGGGTCGGGGCGGGCGTCGTCCTCCGTGACTCCGTCGTCGGCTCCGGCGCGACCGTCGGCGACGGCGTCGTCTCCCCCGGCGGCCGGGCGGACGTCATCCTCGAAGGCCGGCTCTACACCGACCGCCGTCTCGGCAGCATCATCGGCGACCGCGCCGAGGTCGGCGCGAACGTGACGCTCACAGCGGGTAGTCGCGTCGGCGCGGAGGCCGTCGTCGGCCCCGGCACGGTCTTACACGGCGACGTTCGCGAGCGCGTGGAGGTGACCCACTGATGTGCGGAATCACCGCCTGCATCGGCGCGGACAACTCCGTTGACTCGCTCGTCGACGGACTCCAGCGGCTGGAGTACCGCGGCTACGACTCAGCTGGCATCGCCGTGAAAAACGGCTCGGGCATCTCGCTGACGAAGCGCGTCGGCGAGGTCTCCGAACTCGTCGCGGCGGTCGAGCAGAACCCCATCGCCGGCGACTACGGCATCGGCCACACCCGCTGGGCGACCCACGGCGGCGTCACCGACGGCAACGCCCACCCCCACACCGATGAGTCGGGCCGCATCGCCGTCGTCCACAACGGCATCATCTCGAACTTCCAGTCGCTCCGCAGCGACCTCGAATCCCGCGGACACGTCTTCAGCAGCGAGACCGACACCGAAGTCATCCCGCACCTCATCGAGGAGAACCTCCGCGACGGCGCGACCCCCGAGGAGGCCTTCCGCGCCGCGGTCGGCAGCCTCTCGGGGAGCTACGCCATCGCAGCCATCATCGGCGACGAGGAGGCCATCTTCGCGACCCGCTCCGGGTCGCCGCTGGTCCTCGGCGTCGGCGACGGCGAGTACTACCTCGCCAGCGACGTGCCCGCGTTCATCCAGCACACGGCGCGCGTCGTCTACCTCCACGACGGCGACTTCGTCGTCACCCGCTCGGACGGCTACGAAATCACGGACTCGGCCGGTCGCGCGGTCGACCGTCCCGTCGAACACGTCGAGTGGGACCCCGAGACGGCGACGAAGGGCGGCTACGAGCACTACATGTACAAGGAGATTCACGAGCAGCCCGGCGCGCTCCGGCGGACCACCCAGGGCCGCCTGAACACCCACGCCGGCGGCGTCGAACTCGAGGAGTTCCCGCCGGAGTCGTTCGCCGACGTGAAGCAGGTCCACCTCCTCGCGATGGGCACCTCGCACCACGCCGGGATGTACGCGGCGTCCCTGCTCAACTCCCGTGGCATTCCCGCCTACGCGTTCATGGCCGGCGAGTACTCGGTCATCAAGCCGCCGGTGACGCCCGACACGCTCGTTATCGCGGTCAGCCAGTCCGGCGAGACCGCCGACACCCTCGACGCCGTGCGCCGCGCCCGCGCCGCCGGCGCGCGGACCCTCGCGGTCACGAACGTCGTCGGCTCGTCGATAACCCGCGAGTGCGACGACGAACTGCTCATCCGCGCCGGCCCCGAAATCGGCGTCGCGGCCACGAAGACGTTCTCGTCGCAGGTGACGGCGCTGACGCTCCTCACGGAGCGCATCGTCGAGGACGTGACCGGTGCGAAGTCGCCCGCCGCGCGCGACCTGATGGAGGCCCTCTCGCGGCTCCCGGGCGACGTACAGGAGGTGCTCGACACCTCGATGGCCCGCGAAATCGCCATCGAGTACGAGGGCAGCGACGCGTACTTCTTCATCGGCCGCGGGGTCGCCCACCCCGTCGCTCTCGAAGGCGCGCTGAAGTTCAAGGAGATATCCTACGAACACGCCGAGGGGTTCGCCGCCTCGGAACTCAAACACGGGCCGCTGGCGCTCGTCACGCCGCTGTCGCCGGTGTTCGCCATCTTCACCGGCCACGAGGACGAGGCGACGCTGAGCAACGTCAAGGAGGTCCAAGCCCGCGGTGCGCCCGTCATCGCCATCACGAGCGACCGCTCTGGCGAAGTGACCGAGTTCGCCGACCACGTGCTCCGGATTCCGGACACGCACCCCGACATCGCCGGCGTCCTCGCCAACGTTCAGCTCCAGCTCGTCGCGTACCACGCCGCGGACCTGCTCGAACGACCCATCGACAAGCCGCGCAACCTCGCCAAGTGCGTCACCGTCGAGTGAGTCGCGCGGCGACGTGACGCGGTGGGTAACCCCGCCGACTCCCCGTATTTTGCTCCCGTTAATCCGCCGTCGACGCTCGATTTTGGCGGCCGACTCGCTATTTTCAGGTGTTCGCGAACGTTCGGGAATAAGTGAAGATTATCTCGACTGTAGGCACCGATTACATATTACCTGCCCGCGTCAGGTAGTACGCGATGACCCGACGTGACCTCGTGGACGACGTTCTTTCGGCCGCAGACGACCCTCCGGGCCCGCTGGCCGACGAGAGCGACGCTTCCCCGGCGACGGACGAGACCGACATCCCTCCCGAGTTGTCCGACGACGACCTTCTCGACGCGCTCGGTGACGAGGTCTCCCGGGACGTACTGTTGGCGTGCAACCGCGCGCCGATGACCGCGGAGGAACTCGCGGAGAACTGCGATGTCTCCGAATCGACCATCTACCGCCGCCTCGAGACGCTTTCGAGCCTCGGGCTCGTCGAGCGAACGCAGCGAGTCAACACGCCGAGCAAGACGTGCTACGAGACGGTCGTCGACGGCCTCTCGATTCACCTCGGCGACAGCCTCCGCGTCGAGGCGGGGTCGAGCAACTACGTCGTCGACGCGATGCGCACGCTTCTGGCCGCGATAGACGTCCAACAGCTCGCGTACGACCGCGAGCAAAACAGCGTGGACGTTCGGTTCCGACTGGCACCGCACCTGCTCGATGCGCTAGTGGAACTGTACGTCAGAGACACGAATTCACGCGAGGAATAGTACCCAGACTGCCGATTCATGTTCAGGTTCGTTCGCCGTACCGTCCTATCGCCGCCACGACCCGTCGACCTCGCCGAGGACGAGCGCGAGCGCGTCTTTCGCACGCCCGACCGCGATGAGTTCGCGGGCGGTCGCGGCGGTGAGGGGGCCGATAGACTGCGAGGACGCGAGGCCCTCCACGATGTCGGGGACCTCGGCGGTGAACCACGAACTAGCGTCAGTTCCGGATTCGTCGTCGACTCCCGCAGACGACCGAGAGTGGGGCGCGTCGGAAATCATACTGAACGTACACGCTTGTGGGGGATAGTTAGGAATCTGTTTTTGTCGCGGTAGCGACTCCCTTCCTCACGAGTCACTCGGTTCTGCGTACTGAATCGTCGAATCTCACTCATCTTATTATTGCAAAGAATAATAACCCGGTGTAGCGTTTCCCCGGTAATGTCTCTCAGCGAACTCATCTCCGGCGTCGCCGCCTCGGAGCGAACACTGACGGTGTTCAATCCGACTCCCGGCGTCGTCGAGCGACTCGCCGAGCACTTTGCGGATCGAAACGTCTCGGTGGTGTCTGCGAGTTCCGACGAGGGCCCTTCGAACTATGCGGTGCTGGGGACCGGCGACAAGTTCCACACGGCGGTCTCGGTCGACGACCTCCTCGCACGCCCCGAGGACGTCGAACCGGGATTCGAACGCGACTCGTACGCGCCGATTCTCGACCACCTCGACGAGACGCTGTTTACCTCCTATGACCGTCAGCAGATGCTCAACGCCACCCGCGAAATCGAGGACCGCGCGTGGCGCGTCGGCGCGGGCGAACTCCATTCCGGCTTTCAGTCCGGCGGGAACCTCCGTCCCCAACTCGAAACGTACCGCCGTCTCGGCGGCCGCAACGACCTCTCGGTCCACGCGTACATCTACCCGAACGGCGAGGTCCCGCAGGCCGACCAGTTCCAACTGCACCTCGCGCGCTCCGATGAGATTCGGCGCTCCTGGTTCGTCGCCTACGACGGCAACGGCGTCGGCGACTACAAGTGCGCGCTCGTCGCCGAGGAGACCGAACCGGGGTTCGGCTTCACTGGCTTTTGGACGTACGACCCTTCGACGGTCGACTACATCGTTAACCACCTCGTCTCGTCGTACTCGATTATCGAACCCGATGGCTCGGGCGACACCGACTCCCGTCGTCAGATGATTGCTCGACCGAAGGCCAGCCGCTGACTCGGGTTTACTCCTTTTCGTTCGCCCACAGAATCAATTCGGAGAACTGGGCGCGAATACTTACGAATGCCCGCCGGGAACCGGGCGGTATGGTTGACGGAATCCTCCTCGACGCCTCGCACCTGAAAGGCAAGGTCAAGGGCGGCCGCGCCGGAGCCGAAATCGCCGGAATGAGCTACATCGGCTACGAACTCGCGGTCACAGAGCGGAGCATCCACGTCTACGGCGACCACTGTAATGCTGACATCCAAGACGAAGAGTACCGCTACCTCATCGTCCCGCTCGACTCGGTCCGAGGAGTCGAACTCAAGGACCTGTCCGACCGAGGCCGGTGCCTGCAGATTCACGCGCTAGACGATGAGGTGATACTCTTCTCGGAGAACCAGTCGAGCCTCTCGAAGAACCTCAAGCGCGTGTTCCTCCTCCTCTCGCGGCTGCTCGCCTGAGCGGGCAGTCAGTCAAGCGGGGCAGTCGGTCGATGACTGGTGGTCGTCGGTTGGTCGGCCAGTCGCTCGGTCCGCAGACGAATCAGGTAACGTTTCGAAAGCAGGTAAACTGACCGAACCGCTAAAGAGGGTCGGAACCGAGGTGGGTGTATGGCCACGGATATGAACCTCGACGACGCCCCCTGTCCCATCATCAACTCGCTGAAACAAATCGGGTCACAGTGGCGTCTCATCGTCCTCCACGACCTCCAAGACGGTGAAAAGCGGTTCAACGAACTGAAGCGCTCGACCGGCGCGAGTTCGCGGACGCTCTCTCGCGTCCTCGACGACCTGCAGGAACACGGCTTCGTCAACCGCCGGATGGAAGAGGACGCACCGGTCGCGACGTACTACTCGCTGACCGATAAGGGCGTCTCGCTGTGCCCGGTGTTCGACGAGATTCAGGAGTGGGCCACCGAGTGGCTCGACGCCGAGCACGAAGAGTCGGCCGAGGCCGAGACGATCCAGTCGACGGCCTGAGCGCCGCTTTCTACACTTCGAGCGGGTCGCCCTCTGCCGTCTCGAAAATCTCCTCGTGGACTTCCGCGACGGTGACCGAGTCGAGTTCGTCGAGCATCGCCTGAATCGCCGGTTCGAGCAGTTCGCCGAGGACCGGCTGGATGTGTTCGCCGACGGTGCACTCGTCGTTCGGTTCGTTCGTGTGGAAGCAGAACGGCTCGGCGTCCTCCACCGCCTCGTAGATGTCGCGAAGCGTGATGGCGTCCGGCTCGCGGGCCAGCGTGAAGCCGCCGGTCGGGCCGCGCTTGGAATCGACGAGGTCCGCCTCCCGGAGCGAACACAGAAGCTGACGGATGACCACCGGGTTCGTGTTGACGCTCCACGCGAGACGGTCGGAAGACAGCCGTTCGTCGCTCCGCACCGCCAAGTTTGTCAGCACGTGCGTCGCGACGACGAATCGGCTGCTGTTCGACATACACGTTCTTTGGAGCTACGGGCATTTTAGATTTCACGGTGATGCGCCGATTTCGCCGGATTCTCCGTGGAATCGACGTTTTTCAACCCCCGAACCGAATCGGGGGTTCGATATTCGAATTCGGTCACGAGAACTGACCGGATGGGGTTCCGAACGGACGAAAAGTAGACCCGGCGTCGGCCGACTCGGGCGGGTCGACCGGGCGTCGGTCGGTTCACTCCTCGTTTTCGTCAGCGCTCTCGTCTGCGTTCGCCTCCCCCGCCTCGTCCTCCTCGACGGTCGCCGGGAGCGCGTCGACGTCGGTCGCCCGCATGAGCGCGATGACCACGTTGTCGGCGACCTCCGCGGCGAACCGCAGTTCGTCGGTCCGCCACTGCCGCGGCTCGCCGACGTGTTCGTGACAGACGACGCCGACGACTTCGCCGCCCGACCTGACTGTCGCGTCGAGCATCGACGCGATGCCCTTCGGTTCGAGGTAGCCGTTCCGTAGTTCGGCGGTCGCGGGGTCGGTCTGAACGTCGTCGACGCCGAGCGACCGATTCCCCGCCAGCGCCTCGAAGTACGACGGGTAGTTTGACGCAGTTAGCGTCGCCCCGGCCGTGTGCTCGCCCGACACCTGGTCGTACTGGTCGACACAGCGGAGCGTCTCGGCGTCGTCGAACAGCCAGATACTCGCCCGCTCGACGCTCAACACCGTCGCCATCGTCTCGGTGATGCGCGGGAGGGCGTCTTCGAACGACCCCGCGATGACCGTCTCGTCGGTCGCGAGGTCGATGAGCGCCCGGCGTTGGCGCTCTCGCCGTTCCCGTTCGCGGTACGCCTCGGTCACGTCGCGGAACACGACGACGACGCCTTCGACCTCCCCGTCGTCGGTCCTGATGGGCGACATGCTGTCTTCGATGTACCGCTCGTCGCCGTCGCTCGTGACGAGTTTCGTTCTCGCGCCGAGCTCGACCGGCCCGCCCGCCTCGGCGACGCGCTGCATCGGGTCAATTCGTTCGCCGGTCTCCGCGTCGACGAGGTGGAACACGTCGGAAAGCGGCTCGCCCACGGCGGCGTCGGCGTCGTAGCCGGTTATCTCCTCGGCCGTTCGGTTCAGTTGGGTGACCGTCCCACTGGCGTCGGTGGCGACGACGCCCTCCGCGATGGAGTCGAGGGTGACGCGGAGATGCGCCTCGCGCTCCCGGAGCCGCTGCTCCGCGCGCCTGTGTTCCGTGATTCTGACGAGTGTCTGCCGGAGGACACCGTACTGCGCCGTCGGGTCGCCACCCTTCTGGAGGTAGCTGTCCGCGCCGAGATTCAGCGCCTCGATGGCAACCTCCTCGCGGCTCCGCCCGGTGAAGATGACGAAGGGAATGTCGGAGCCGCGCTCGTCGCGGAGCACCGATAGGAGTTCGAGACCAGACATCTCGGGCATCTGGTAGTCGGAGACGACCGCGTCGAACGACTCCCTCTCGAGGAGCGCCAGCCCCCGCCGCGGCGAGTCGGTCGTCTCGACCTCGATACCGTCGTCCGTCGATTCGAGAAACCGCTTCGTCAGCGCCAACAGCCCCTCGTCGTCGTCGACGTAGAGCACGCGTATCGTCGGTGATTCCCCCTCGGCCCCGTCCATGTACTGTCGTGATTCTTCGCTGTTGTGTCTGATAACTGTTTGGTGAATTAACTGTTATATTGGTGTCATGAACTGGTGAGGTGGGCGTTCTCGCGGCGTCTCGGTCAGTCGTCGTCGGTGGTCGGCGAGTCGCCGTCCGTCTCGCCGCTCGCACCGTCGTCGATGCGGTCGTAGAGCACGGACTCGCCGGGTTTGACCGTGCCGTCGGTCGGGATTCTGACACCCGCGTTCAGCGAGGCGTTGATGCCGGTTTTCACCCCGTCGCCGAGGACGACGCCGTACTTCCGACGGCCCGAGGAGACGAGTTCGCCCTTGAGCATCTGCCGGACGGGCTCGCCGTCGTGCCGGAGGTTCGCTACTTTGGTCCCCGCGCCGAAGTTCACGTCGCGGCCGAGGAGGCTGTCGCCGACGTACGAGAGATGGCCGACCGTCGCGCCCTCCATCAGGACGCTGTTTTTCACCTCGACCGCGTGGCCGACCTTGGCGTTCTCACCGACGAGCGTGTGCCCGCGGATGTAGGCGTTCGGCCCGACGGTGGCTCCGCTGCGGACGAGCACCGGCCCTTCGATGACCACGCCGGAGCGAACCGTCGCGCCCTCCTCGACGACGACCGGTCCGTCGAGTTCGGCGCGCTCGGACACGTCGCCGTCGATTCGCGGTTCGAGTTCGCCGAGTTTCCACTCGTTGGCTTCGAGGAGTTCCCACGGGCGACCCACGTCGAGCCAGCGGTCGAAGGCGACGCCGCGCACGTCGTAGGCCTCGCAGGTCGCCGCGAGCACGTCGGTCAGTTCGAGTTCCCCGCGGTCGCTCTCGTCCACGTCGAGCCAGCCGTGGGCCTCGGCCGGGAAGACGTACGCACCGGCGTTGACGAGGTCCGACGGCGGGTCCGCGGGCTTTTCGACGACGCCGGTGACGAAGCCCTCGTCGTCGGTGTCGAGGACGCCGTAGGAACTCGGGTCGTCGACGCGGAACGAACCAACCGCAGGCGTCCCCTCGTACAGCGTCGAAAGCGACGGCACGTCGTACAGCGCGTCGCCGTTGAGCACGACGAACGGTTCGTCGGGGTCGAGATGGGGGGCCGCGGCGCGGACCGCGTCGGCCGTCCCGCGCTGTTCTGACTGCACGGCGAACTCGACCGGGACGCCGCCGCGCTCGTCGCCGAAGTAGTCACGCACGTCAGCGGCCTCGTAACCGACGACGAGCGTGATGTCCGTCGCGCCGGCCGCGACGGCGGCGTCGGCGGTGTGCGCGACGAGCGGCCGGTCGGACACGGGGAGCATCGGCTTGGGTCGGCGGTCCGTGAGCGGACGCATCCGGGTGCCGCGGCCGGCGGCGAGAATGACAGTCTGCATACCTGCGTAAGGAACTCCCCGGAAGAAATTCCTTCGGTCCGGGAAGTACGGGGCGAGGACCAATCGCGACGTTGTGGGTTGCCTCTGTTCCACCTACCGGTACCGACTCGAGGTGGTGCGGTCGGTACGGCAACTATCTGTCAATATCAGTCTGGCAAAACGCTTGCGAACTCCGCCCAGGGTTCGAGTCCGATATTCGCTCCCTCGCGACGCTGTCGCTCCCGGACGGTTCGAACCACACGGCCCGCGAACGGCGAATGTCTTGGGGTTACGATGGGTTGGAGATTCGCACGAGACGCGGCGCCGTGTGTTAGTGAACAGACGAACGCCAGCGCGTAATAGTTTCGTTCCGCGGCGAGGCGAACCGCGTTCGTCGGCGTTATTACCGTCCCACCCTTCGGCTGTGGAGGGTTACGATGGAGATTCGCACAGGACTCTCTTACGGAGACGTATTGCTGGTTCCACAGCGCTCCCCGGTCGACAGCCGGAGCGACGTGGACCTCTCGACTAACGTGACGCCGGGCTTGCGCCTCGACACGCCGCTCGTCAGCGCGGCCATGGACACTGTCACCGAAGCGGACCTCGCGGCGGCGCTCTCCGGCCTCGGTGGCCTCGGCGTCGTCCACCGCTTCCTCGACGTGGACGAGCAGGCCGAACAGGTCCGCCGCGTCGCCGAGGCGGGCGGGACCGTCTCGGGCGCGGTCGGTATCAACGAAGACTACCTCGACCGGACCGAGGCGCTCCTCGACGCCGGTGCGGACGCTATCGTCGTGGACATCGCCCACGGCCACATGGAGCGGTGTCTGGACGCCGTCGAACGGATTCGCGACGAGTTCGACCCCGAAATCGTCGCGGGTAACGTCGTCACGCCGGCGGCCGTCGAAGACCTCTGGGAGGCCGGCGCGGGCTGCGTGAAAGTCGGTGTCGGTCCCGGCTCGCACTGCACGACCCGAGAGGTCGCGGGCGCGGGCTACCCACAGCTCACGGCCGTCTCGGAGTGCGCTGAGCGGGCGCACGACCTCGGTATCCACGTCATGGCCGACGGGGGGATTCGGACCTCCGGCGACGCCGCGAAGGCCCTCATGGCCGGCGCGGACACCGTCATGATGGGGAGCTTCTTCGCCGGGACCGACGAGGCACCGGGCCGCGTCGTCGAGGTCGACGGCGAGACGTACAAGCGCTCCCGCGGGATGGCCTCCACGGAGGCCGCCGCCGACCGCGATGACAAACAGAGCGACGTGGACGCCGGCGAGGGCGTCGAGGCGCTCACGCCCTACAAGGGGCCGGTCGAACCGCTCGTTGAGGAGTTCCTCGGCGGGGTTCGCTCCGGCGTGAGCTACTGCGGCGGTCACACTATCGCGGACGCCCGCGAGAAGGCGTCGTTCGTCCGCGTCGCGGCGAGCGCGAAGGAACGCGAGGGCGCCCACGGCGTCGTCTTCGCCGAGGGGCCCGTTGAGGTCGACGAGGAGATCGAACGCGAGTTGCAGGCTCCGATGGCCGACTGACTCCGGGAGTCGGGAACCGCCCCCGACGCGATACGACGAGATGGGGCGAGAGTGCGGACCGCCACGCCGGCGACCGCGCTCCCGCAGAGCGACGGCGTTGGCCTGACTCACCGGTGTCGCCGCGCTCGAAAAATATTTCAGATCCAATAGTATTTCTTCTGTATTTTTGAATATTGGTAGTTATCGAGTTCGAGTAAGTAGCTTCGGTGTGAATTCAAACACTCGGCAGTCGGGGCCACCGCAGGCAGACCAGTCGAGTTCACTTGTCATCCCAAACACCGAAATTTCGCTCGGACAACGCGTTAAAGACGTGAAAACGCGTCGTTCGTCTGTTTTGAATCGACGCCGGCACGTTCGAATCTCGGACGGGAGAACTCGGTCACCGAAACGGGTCTGTTGCTCCCATGACGCTCTTCGACGATTACCTATCAATTTTCAATGTGCACTTTGATACTGATAGGTTTGCCGACGAGCACCACAGAACTCGACCGGCTCGCGTGACAGCCGTATCTGTGTCACGGGAAGCGAGAGTCGGCTCGTTCCTTGGCGTGACAAGGATAATTTTGTAATGAATTTCTGCGTCGGCCGGCTCGCGTCCGAACAGTTCCGGGAGCAGACCGTCCGGCGTCAAATATCGCTCGCAACCCACTGTAGACGAACGCCTGTTCAGTATAGCTGGACGACTACGAGTAGGTCGCGCGGATGCCGATGACGCGGGCGGCCTGCGTCACCATCTCCGGGACCTCCGTGTGGTACCACTCGCCTTTCATCCGGGTGGTCGGACCGGAGACACTGATTGCGCCGAGGATAGTCTCGTCGTCGGAGAGAATCGGCGCGCCGACCGCCCGCATACCGGTGATGCGCTCTTCGTCGTTGAAGGCGTAGCCGCGCTCGCGAATCGTCGCCAACTCGGCTTCGAGGGCGTCGCGGTCGTCTATCGTCTTCGTCGTCAGGCGTGTCAGTTCGCCGTCGAGAATCTCGCTTCGGCGCTCCTCGTCGCAGAAGGCGAGGTAGGACTTGCCGACCGACGTGGTGTGGAGGTCGACGGTCGTACCGATGTGCGAGTCGGTCTGGAGGCCCTGTTCGGACTTCACTTGGTAGATGTAGACGCCCCGGCCGTTCTCTTCGACCAT
This sequence comes from Haloferax sp. AB510, assembly GCF_024136985.1. NCBI lineage: Archaea > Methanobacteriati > Methanobacteriota > Halobacteria > Halobacteriales > Haloferacaceae > Haloferax > Haloferax sp. AB510. The sequence continues at coordinate 2,970 of NZ_JAMYJY010000004.1, read as the reverse complement.
GACCTGCCCACGTTCGCCGACAGCCTCGACGAGGTCGTCCATCTCGCCGATGGAGGCGTGGTACAGCGCGTGTCGCGTCCGGGCGTGGTCGCCGAGGTCGAGGAACTTCAGGCCCAGCGCGTACTCGTCGCCCTGCCTGACGACGTAATCGAGCTCTGCGAGCGTCTTGAGGTGGTTGTGGGCCGTACTCTTCGAGATGCCGAGGTCGTTCGCTATCTCCGACACCCCGCTCGCGTCGTGGTCTCTGATGTGTTCGACGATGCGGAACGAGGTTTTCGTAGCGCCGATTGTTCCCGTCGCATCGTTCCCGTTCGTGGTCATAGTTAGCAATCAGGGAGTGAGGTAATAATTGTTGGTGTTTCGTTCGGGCAGGCCGAACAAGTGTTCGCCTTAGTACCGAGTTAGCGCGGCCACGATCTCGCGGACCGGCCTCGAACCGACCGCCGAGAGCGCGTCGAGCGCCGTATCGGCGGCGTCGCCCCCGAGACCGAACGCGAGCAGGTCACGGTTGCGCGAGGCGAGGTCGGACTCCGAAAGCGGGTCGCGGTAGTCGCCGCGGGGGTACTCGCGCTCGCCGACGTAGCGACTCCCATCGCGGGCGGTCACTTCGACGCGCGCGCCCAGTCGTCGGGGAAGGCCCGCTCGAACGCCTCGTCCGCGTGGAGGTGGACCCGCTCCGAGAGCGCTTGGACGGCCTCGTCGCCGAGCGCGTCGTCGAGGAAGTGGTCGAGTTCGACGCTCCCGTCCGCGACCCAGCGGGCGAGGACGTACGGCGTCGAGAACTTCGCCGCGGTGAGCGTCTCGGGTCGCGCGTGATTCATATCGACGCCGTTGCGGTAGGTGTACACGTCGATTCGGCCCACGTCGTCGGGTGCGAGTCCGTCCGCGCCGGCGTCCCGCAGGGCGTCGAGCGGGGCGTGGGTGTAGCGACACGACGGGTACGGCTTCTGGTAGGCCTCGGTAATCCACCAATCGTCGCCGAGGGAGTCGAACAGCGCGGCGAACTCGCCGTCTCCGAGGAGCGTTTCGAACGGATCGTAGACGGCTTCCATCGCGGCGGGCGACCCCCGGAGTCCGGCGGCGGCCAGCGTCGCGGCGCTTACGCCGGCCTGCGCGGAGAAGCCGGCGGTGACGTTCCGCGACGGCGCGCCCTCCGCGAAGGGGTCGTGCATGGAGACGACCGCGAGGTTCAGCGCGGTCCGGACCGTCTCGCGCACCTCGTCGGGCGACTGCCCCGCGCAGACGGCGGCGGTCAGCGCCGGCCCGAGGGTCGTCCACGTCGAGTGCGGGTCGCGGACGAGCCATGGAATCGCCTCGTTCATCCGGGCCTTCATCGCGAAGATGGCGTACTCGAAGCGCGCGCAGAGTTCGTACGAGCGGACGCAGGCGTCCACGAACGTCTCGCCGTCCACGTCGTGGGCTTCGGCGACGCCGACCGCGCCTGCGACGATGCTCGCGCCGACGTGGCCGCCGCGGTTGTGGCCCTCCTCTATCTCCTGTGTTATCGCCGCCGTCGCGTTCAACAGTGCCGCCTGCGCCGGGTCGGCGCGGCGGTCGGTCCCGAGGACGGACGCCGGGCCGTCGGCCAGATTCGCGTCGCGGAAGACGCCCGCGTGCTGCGGAGCGGCCGCCCCCGCGACGGTCGCCGCGAGCACGTCCGCGACGATTCGCTCGCCGTCGGCGCGCACGTCGTCGGGTAGATCCTCGGTCAGAAAGCGGTACACCTGTCGTTCCCAGTCGCGGACTGGTTCCTGTGAAATCATGGTCTGAATACGTGGTCGAAAGGCGGCTCAGGCCCGGGTGAGGGCACAGAGCACGCGGGGGGCGGCGGGTTCGGTCGCCGCGGTCCAGAGGTCGTTGACGCCGCCGTCGCCGATGACGGGCGCGACGAGTCGGTCGAACTTCGCTCTGAGTTCCGATTCGGTGAAGGGGTCGCGCTCGCCGCCGCGGGCGGCGCGCACCTCGCGGGCGTACTGCTCGCCGTCGGCCGTCTCGACGGTGACGCGCGCGCCGCGCTCGTCGGGGGCACGGGTCGCGAACTCTTCGGTGGCGACCACATCGACGCGGCGGGCGAACCCGAGCGCGGTCTTCGTGAGCGCCTCGTCCATGAACGCCTCCTTGCCGGTCTCACCGGTCGTCAGGGCCGAAGCGACGGCGAAGGGAACCGAGAACTTCGCCTGCAACGCGTTCTCGGGTGCGGGGTCCGACAGCGCGGCCGCGGCGGGGTACGTCTCGACGCTGACCGACTCGATGTCGGCCGCGCCGACGCCCGTCTCCTCGACGAGGAGCGCCACGGCGTCGAGGGCGGCGTGGGTGTAGCGGCAGGCCGCGTGGACCTTGAAGTAGCCCCGCTCGATTTCCCACCGCTCGCCGAGTCCGTCGGCGAGGGCGCTCCGGTCGGGGCCGTCCGCAGCGACGGGCTCGAGGTGTCGGACCACGCCGTCGTCGAGGCCGGTGAAGCCCGATTCGGCTTGGTCGACTGCGAGGACCCCCGAGAGGTTGCTCATCCCGACGTAGCCGTTCCTGACGGTCGCGCCCTCGGTGGCCGCCTCGAACCGGGTGTGCTGGGCGTAGTTCGCCGCCATGCGCATCGCGTCGAGCGTCGTCTCGGCGTCGAGGCCACGGAGTCGGGCGACGGCCGCGGCGGTCCCGACGCCGCCCCACACGCCGTGGGGGTGGAGGCCGTCGGCGAGCGGGACGACTGTCTCGGCGGTTCGAACCGCCGCCTCGTAGCCGGCGACGAACGCCGTCAGGAACTCGTCACCGCTGCGGTAGGCCGACTCGCCGTCCGCGAGGAGCGCGGGGAGGACGTGAATCGCCGGGTGGCCGGCCGCGAAGCGGTGGCCCTCGTCGAGTTCGAGGACGCTTCCGGCGGCCGCGTTAACGAACGCGGCGCGGTACGCCGAGGTCCGCTCGCCTGCAGTCCCCATGATGGTCGATTCGCCGCCGTTTTCGTCGGCCCACCGGCGC